>DATDJH010000122.1:0-14556 GCA_036520635.1 Acidimicrobiia bacterium | reverse complement strand
CTCTAATTTCGCCGGCGTCCCGCTGGCGGCCGCCTTCATCTTCACCTTGGGTCGGATCGGGGTCATAACCGCTCTCTTCGAGTGGATGGGCGTCGACATCTACGGCAGTGGATTCAGCCTCTACACCTTCTGGGGGCTGACCATCGTCTATCTCTATTTCCAGCTTCCGCTCATGCTCCTCGTGATCCTCCCCGCCATCGACGGTCTGAAGAAGGATTGGCGTGAGGCCGCCGAGAACCTAGGTGCCACGCCCCGCCAGTACTGGCGTCGGGTTGCGTTTCCCGTGCTGCTCCCGTCGATTCTGGGCACGATGATCCTTCTCTTCGGCAATGCCTTTGGGGCACACGCAACCGCCTACGCCCTCACCGGTGGCAGCATCCCGCTGGCCACGCTCCTCATCGGCCAGCAGATCTCCGGTGATGTGCTCAACAATCCGGGGCTCGGCTATGCGGTGGCGATGGGGATGGTTTTCATCATGGCCGGGAGCATCCTGATCTATTCGATTCTGCAGCGACGCTCTGAGAGGTGGTTGGGGTGACGATTGCAACGACCCCGCTCCCAACCGCGGCAGAGGCGCCATCGGTCGACGCGGTTCCGGCAAAGCGCAACCGGTTCTGGGCGTGGTTGATCTTCACACTGGTCGCCCTCTACTTCCTTGTCCCCTTGGGCGCCACCTTCTGGTGGTCGCTGCGGGCGGAGAAGGGCGTGCTTGGATTCGAGGCATATCGCCGGCTGTTCGAAGATTCGCGCTTCTGGCCGTCATTGACCGAGTCGGTGTTCAATGCGGTCGCCGCCATCTTTCTCAGCCTGCTGATCATCGTGCCCACCGCGTATTGGGTCACCCTCAAACTGCCCAAGCTGCGCCCGGTCATCGAGTTCATCACCCTGCTCCCGTTCGTGATCCCAGCCGTGGTGTTGGTTTTTGGCCTGATCCGTCTCTACGGGCGTCCACCGCTCCTACTTACTGCCACCTACGGAAGCTCCCGGGTCCTACTCATCTGCGCCTACGCCGCCCTGTCCTTCCCATATATGTTTCGCTCCGTGGACAACGGGTTGCGAGCAATCGACGTGCGCTCCCTCACCGAGGCGGCCCAGAGCCTCGGGGCAAGCTGGCCCACGATCCTGCGCAAGGTGATCTTCCCCAACCTCCGGGTAGCCCTCCTCTCCGGGGCCCTCCTCACCTTCGCCATCGTCATCGGCGAGCTGACCATCGCCCTCTTCATGGCGCAGCACACGTTCGGCCCCTACATGGCAGAGCTCACCCGGAGCAAGGTCTATGAGCCGTCGGCGATGGCGATCGTGGCCTTCGCCATCACCTGGGCGGCCATGGGGATGATCGCCCTCATCACGAGGGAGAAGAGGCGATGAGCGGAGGATTCCTCAGCCTGGAAGATGTGCGCAAGGAGTTCAACGGCGTCGTCGCAGTGGACACCTTCAACCTCGAAGTCGAGCCGGGCGAGTTTGTCAGCTTCCTTGGGCCTTCCGGCTGCGGGAAGACAACCACGCTGAGAATGGTGGCCGGCTTCGAGCAGCCCAGTTCGGGCACCATCCGGCTGGCCGGGGAGGACGTCACCTACGCAAAGCCCAACGAGCGCAACATCGGCATGGTGTTCCAGTCCTACGCCCTGTTCCCCAACATGACCGTCTCGGAGAACGTCGCATTCGGGCTCCGAATCCGCAAGGAGGACAGCACGGCCCGCAAGGCACGAGTCGACGAACTCCTCGATTTGATACACCTCCCTGACAAGGGTGACTCCTACCCCAACGAGCTGTCCGGCGGGCAACAACAGCGGGTTGCCCTGGCCCGAGCCCTGGCGATCCGCCCCCAACTTCTTCTATTGGACGAGCCGCTCTCCGCCCTCGACGCCAAGATCCGCGACGAGCTGAGGACCGAGATTCGCCGCATCCAACGCCAGCTCAACATCACAACGATCTATGTCACCCACGATCAAGAGGAGGCCCTCGCCCTCTCCGATCGGATCGTGGTGATGAGCAAAGGCCACATGGAACAGGTCGGCGCTCCGTTCGAGATCTACAACAACCCATCCACAGGGTTCGTCGCTTCTTTCGTCGGCCAACTCAACCGTCTACCGGCCACGGTGATCGATCGAGACCAGGGCAGATTGCGGGTTGGAACAGACGAGGTGCGGACCACGTCGGGTGTCGAGTCGGATTCGGGTACCGAAGTCTCTCTGATGCTGCGACCCGAAGAACTGACCCTGGACGCGTCGGCCGACAACGTTCTCGACGGAACGGTGGAAAGCGTCACCTTCCTCGGATCGATCGTCCGCATCCAGGTGGCAGTGAGCGGTGGCAATCTCACGGCCGACCTGTTCAACGAGCGCCTGTTGACGCTGCCGGTGGCGGGCGACCCCACTCAGATCTCTTTCCCCGCCCACGCCTGCTGGGTGATGGTCTGACCTCGAGGTGACACGGGTCGAAGCCGGAAGCGCCATCTTCGAGGTTGATGCGATCGCGTTCGATAAGGACGGGACTCTGGTCGACCTCGATGCGGTGTGGGGCCCGGCGGGGAGGGCCTGGGTAGCGACCGCGGCCGCCGGAGACGACGAACTGGAGGCGATCCTCGCCGACCGGCTCGGGTTGGATCTGGTCACGGGCCGCCTGGTGCCGGGCGGGATGATCGCTGTCGGCAGCGTCAACCAGATCCATGAAGCCACCCTCGCGATACTGACCGAGCAGGGCGTCGAGAAAGAGGAGTCACAAAGCCTGGCCAAGGCCGCCCGGTCCACAGCGGTCATGGCCGCCGACGCTCAAGGCCAAGTCCCGCTTGGAGATGTGGCCGGAACCCTCATGAGGCTCCAGGAGGCCGGGCTCCGGTTGGCGGTCGTCTCCAGCGATAACCGTGCGGCGGTGGATGCCGCGATCCTGGCGTTGGGGATCCGATCCCTGATCGACGCCGTGGTGGCGGGAGACGATGGTTTCGATGCCAAGCCCGCTCCCGACGCTCTCCTCGAGGCAGCCAGGCGCCTGGGGGTGGAGCCGAACCAGATGCTTTACGTCGGTGACTCCTGGGTCGATGCCGGAGCAGGCAGAGCTGCCGGAATCGCGGGCACGGTCCTCGTCGGTGAGCCGACCGCCGAGGCGCGTGGGCTGGCGTCCGTTGTGGTGCCGGGAGTCGACTCGCTTCGCGTGGTGTGAGCCTCAGGCGAGGGCAATGAGGACGATGCCACCGGCCGCGGCCGCCACCGTCCACAACTGCGACTTCGTCACCTCTTCATGCAGCAGGAGGCGCGACGCGATGACAGCGATCAGGACTGAGAGCTCCCTGACCCCTGACACCAGGCCCACCGGGGCGCTGAGGGCAGCGACCATCACCAGCAGGTAGGCAGTGCCTGAGGCGACGCTGCCGATCGCGGCCTTGCGCCAGTCATCTCTGACCATTCCCAACATTGCGTGGGGGCCGCGGACGGCCAGAACGACTACCCCCAGTGTGACCGCGAGGAGTATGAATTCGGCTGCGATCACTGCAATCGCCGCTCCCTCCTCACGCACCGCGGCGGCGTCCACCGAGGTGTAAGTGGCGATCATCAACCCGGTAGCGAGGGCGGCCCACAACCCCGAGCGATCAGCCCTCCGCCAGGCGAGCAGGGTGAGAGCCGCGGTCACGGTGAGCACTCCCAGCCAGCCCACAGTCGAGATCTCGTCGCCGAGCAAGGCCACCCCGGCGAGGGAGATCAGAACCGGGGACGTGCCCCGCGCCATCGGGTAAACGAACGAGAGATCGCCGAGGCGGTACGCCAGGGCCAGCATCAAGACGTACACCACCTGCACGATCACCGAGATCACGATGAGGTCCCATACCGAAGAGTCGGGAAGCCCGGTGTAGGCGAGAACCGGAATCGCCAGGAGCGCCGCCCCGGCAACCACAGTCCAGGCCGCCACCAATTGGTCGTCGCTGGCCTTCACCAACAGATTCCATCCGGCGTGCAGACAGGCGGCGACCAGAGCGAGGATCAGCGCGAACAGGCTCATCGCGTTCCGGCGGACTCAGACACCAGCAGATTTCAGCACTGCGACCGGATTGCCGCCGGTTTCCGCATCTCTTCGATCAAGATGTCACGAAGAGCGAGATGGAGGCACTCAGAGTGAGAGTGAACTTGCCCAGGTTATTCGGAATCCCTTGTGAACACGAGCAGGTCATGGTGGTTCGTTCCGCCGGTCTCGAACGGATCGTGTGTGAGAAATGCGGTCATGTCAGCTTCAGCTTCGACGAGAGCGAATTGATGGCTGAATCCGAGTTGATGGTCAGCGCCGGGACGGTCGCAGACACCGACTGATCGGCTAGTGGCAGGAGCCCCTCAGGTAAGGGCTCCAGGCCCGCCACCCCTGTTCGTCGCGGATTTGTCTGGCCACCCAAAGGTTGATCCCCGGGTCGAACAACTCGCTGTAGCTGTATCCGAACCTGTCCGCCCAGAAGGGCATCACCTGCATGAGGCCTGCGGCACCGGTGCTCGAGTTGCGGGCCTCAGGTTGGCCTCCGCTCTCCTTGCCCATCAGACACATCGCACGCTCCACGTCCTCGGGCTCGAAATAGAGAGCCACCATCGGACGCCACCATTCGGCATCGACTCCAATCTCCCCACGAACGTCCATTCCACAATCGATGAGACGGGTGCCGGTGACCACTTCACAGTCGTTTTCGGCTGCCTGCGCCGGATGCAACGGGGTCAGAGTGCTCACGAGAGCGATCACCATCACGATCAGAACCTGCTTGGAACGCGACGAAGCCGCGATAGACATCGACAAACCCGACCACCTCCTACAAAAGGGGCCCGCCCTGGGCCACCTGGCGGCGCTCTCCTACCCCGGCCGCTCGGCCTTCAAACCAGGGAGCAGCGACCTTCTCGATTTGCTAACTTCCATCGTGAGGGGGAGTTGGGAGCGGAACTGCATGCCGGATTGGGTTGGGACCCTTGTGTTTGTCGTCGCGGTTGGCCTGTCTGGAGCCAAGATCTCAGAGGACTTCGGCAACCGCGGTCTGCGCGGCTACGCCGTGCTCTTGATAACGCTTCTGGTCTACGCGTCGGCGGTGGCTGTCGCCTTCGCCTGAGCCAACTTCTGTCGATCCAGTGGCGTAGCTTCCTTCGGTTGACCTGAGGAGGCTCAATTGCTTTTCGACTATTTCGCCGACCTGAACTGGCTCGCTGTCCTCGTCGCCGCCCTCGCCTACTTCGTCCTCGGCGCCATCTGGTATTCCAACATGTTGTTCGGCAAGGCCTACCGGGCCGCCTTGGGCATCACCGAGCAGGGCACGCCGAATCCCTCGCTGTTGGTGATCAATTTCGTCGGCTGGTTCATCACGGCCACCGCCCTTGGGTTGGTAGGGGCGGCCGCAGGGGCCTCGTCGGTACTCGACGGGATCGTTCTCGGCTTCGTTGCGGGAGTCGGCTTCGTGGTCGTCCACCAGGTGGTTGCCGGCACCTTTGACCCGGGCCGGCGGGCATTGATGAGCGTGACCGTCCCCTACACCGTTCCTGGCTTCGTGATCATGGGTGTGATCCTGGCCGTCTGGCAGTAAAGGTATCGCAAATACGCTATCTCTTCCATAGCGTATTTGCTATAATGGGCAGATGACCGGCGGCCAACTGATCAGAGAGGCGCGCAAACGTGGTGGTCTGACCCAGCACCAATTGGCCCTGCGACTCGAGAGTCACCAATCGGTGGTGGCACGGTGGGAAACCGGACGCTCCCAACCCGACTTCGACACGGTCCGCAAGGCGGTTCGGGCTGCCGGTTTTGACCTCGGCACCACCCTCTCCCCCACTGATGACCACGACCTGGGTCTCATTCGACGCGAACTGAAGCTCTTGCCCCATGAGCGATTGTCCCGCATGGTCGACGCGGTGCGGAAGTTCGACGCGATGAGCAGCGCGGCCCGTGGCTGACTTCGACCCGGTGGCGGCATTGAAGGTGCTGGTGGAGCACCGGGTCGACTTCCTGGTGATAGGTGGGGTGGCCGCCCGATTGCGGGGAGCACCCTTCCTGACCCAGGACATCGATGTGACCCCATCCACTGATCGTGCAAACCTCGAACGTCTGGCCCTGGCCTTGAAGGATCTGAAAGCCCGACTTCGCACGACCACCGAGCCGGACGGATTCCCTTTTCCCTTCGACTCCGCCCTTCTCGAATCGGCCGATATTTGGACCCTCACCACAACGCATGGGGACCTCGATCTCGTGATGTCCCCGGAGGGGACTGGCGGCTATCCGGACCTGATCCGGGATGCAGAGGAGCTTCGAGTCTCAATTGATCCCGAACTCTGGGTAACCGTGGCCTCCTTGGCGGACGTCATCCGGAGCAAGGAGGCGGCAGGCCGGGAGAAAGACCGGGCAACCCTGCCGTTACTCCGGCGGACCCTGGAGGAGTCCGACGGCTAGCGGCCTCTCCGAGCTTCGGGGCTCATGGCACCCACATCTCGGAGATCTCCGAGATCACCCCATCCTCCACTTTGAGCCAGACCCCCAGCTCGAAGCCGCGTGTCGCCACCATGTCGGCCCAGTCGTCGTAGTCGATTTCGGTCACGTTGGTGGGGTCGCCGTCGGGGAAGAAGGCCACCTCGATGTTCTCGCCAACCACCACCTCGCGGGTGTCGGGATTCGAGTTGCGCACGTAATAGTCGTTCGGCGGCGGGGACTCTTCGCCGTCTTCGGCCGACGCCTGTACTGCGGCATCACCGGTGAACCAGCAGGCAAGGTCGAAGTCAAGCGCGTCGTTACCGCGAGAGGTGACCAGCCCATACCAATCGCCATCAGGGAGCGGGCCCTCACCCGGCGTGCAACCTGACCCTTCAGCGCTGTCGTCCAGCACTTTCGTGGTGGAAACTCCAGTGGCGACGGTGGTTGAGGGAGCGGCCGTTGTCGTGAGCTGAAGGGTGGTTGTCGTCGAAGGCACGGTGGTCGTGGTTGTCGAAACCAGGGTGGTGCTGGTCGCGGCGCCTTCGCCACATGCCACCACCAACGCCAGACCGACGATCAGAAGACGGGAGGGACTCATAAGGGCTCCAATCGGATCCTGAGCGAGTTCAGCCTACGACAACCGCTATTCGGCGATGGGTAACCGCATCTCAAAGCGCGCCCCGGGCCCGACTGATCAGGCATGGCGTCACCAATTCATCAGCACCGGAGCGATAGCCTTGAAGGGTGCCCGAACCGATCGTGATCGTTGTGGTCCTTGTGGCGCTGATCGCTGTCGGCTTTCTCGCCTACAGATTCGGACGGCAAGGCTCCCCAGGTGAAGACGAAACCAAGCGGCTGGAGGAATACGACTTCTATCCGTTCACCGTCAACGACAGCCGTCAGGTCGAGTTCAGCCGTGACCACTTCAACCAGGCCGTCGGCCACTTCCTGAACAAGCGAAACTCACTCGCCGCTCGTGAGCTGATTGTCATCGGAGAGCAGAACTTCGTTCGGGATGCCTTTGCCACAGCCGAGATCGATGCTTATCGCCGTCTCTACGACCGCTACGACGGGGATTCGGTGATCTCCGACAACGAGTCATACCTGGAGAACTACAAGCGAATGGTCAGCCTGATCGGTCGGTCCTTCCCCAACACCGGTATCGAAATCCTGCTTCACAATCTGGTCAACCCGGCTCGCTCCATCGTGACCCTCGAAAACGGTGAAGTCACCGGGCGAAAGCTCGAGATGGGAACGACCAACCTTGTCCTGGACCTCAAGACCCGCCAGAGCCAGCAGCAGGACAAGCTCAACTACGAACTCAACATCGGTGCCCGCCAGTTCAAATGCACCACCATTCCCATCTATCGCCGTGACTTCGGTCTGGTCGGGGCGGTCTGCATCAACATCGACAGCCGGTTCATCCGGGAGACGGTCAAAGCGAGCCCCGAGCGGTTGGACGCCTTCATCAACAACCTCCTCAAGACCGAGATGCAGCTCGAGGAAAACATCCTCTCCCCCGACGAATACCAGGCTGCGCTGCGAGGCAAACGCCACTACCTCGACGAGGCGATCCGGGCGAGCAGTGACCCTGGCCGGCGCAACACGCTTCGGGCAATCATGTTCTCCGACGTGGTCGGCTACACGCCCATGATGGCCGGGGACGAGGCGGCTGCCATCCGGACGGTGGAGACCGTCCGTCGGATCCATCGCGAGTGCATCACCGCTCAGCAAGGACGACTGCTCGAAGAGCAGGGTGACGGCGTGTTGTCCATGTTCGGGTCGGTCTCCGCAGCAGTGGCGGCCGCCAGAGAGATCCAGAAGGAGGCCCAGGACGATGGGTCATTCCAGCTGCGGATCGGGATACATCTCGGTGAAGTCACCGAAAGTGGCGGCGGAATATTTGGAGACGGAGTCAACATCGCCTCTCGAATTCACAGTCTCGCCAGCCCGGGGACGATCGTCGTTTCCGAGACGGTCTACGACAACGTCAAGAACAAGGGCGGGGTCACCGCTGTCGACCTCGGTGCCCGAGAGCTGAAAGGCATCCAAGAGCCGATCCACGTCTACTCCATCGAGGTTTGACCGACCCCAGGTCAGATCAGACCGAACCAGGGCTCCCGCGTCAGTTCGGCCTCGAGGATCTCGCGATCCTCGGGATCGCCGAGCGCCGCGGTCTGCTCGATGGCGAGATCACGATGCGACTGCGCCGAAAGCGCTTCACCCTGAGCAGCCAGCGCTCGGGCCAGAGCCTCATGGGCAAACGGCTCGTCCCATTCCTCCATCACTCCGGCATGAGTCGTCACCAGCTCGAGACAACGTTCGGCATGGCGCCGGGCCGTCTCGTTTTCCCCGATCTTCACTGCCATCCTCGAAATGAGATGCTCACCCCGGGCCTGGTTCGCCTCGTTCCCCACCTTCCGCCAGTGATAGGCGGAGGCGTAGGCCGAATAGAGGAGCTCTTCCTTCCTCTCCCGCGGTAGATCGGGGCCGATGGAGGGATCGTCGATGCTGTCCCACATCCCGTTGTTGAGCTGAACCCCAAACCAGCGATGCAGGTCGCGCTCTTCGATCATGCGCTCGCCAACCTCACGATTGAGGTCGTTCCAGCTCTCGAACCCGTATTCGCGGGCCAGAGTCAGTTGGGCGTCTCGAAGGCCGAAGCCATCCCCGGCCCTAGTCTCGGGTGCTGGGTGCGATGCCTGCACTCGGGATATCGCAGCCCGATCCCCGGCCCGCACCGCGCGCTGCAGGTCCTTGGCCTGTCCCTTGAGGTGGGTGATGTTTGGGTTGGCGGGGAGTTCCCGGACCGACCCGGTAGCCGACGTGGTTGCCATGATGACCTTCCTTCCCACACCCGCGTCCGCTGATCCGGGCGGAAGAAAGATCGCTTCATCGGATCGTTGGTCGGGTGAGCTCGGCTCTTGCCGCGGACGAGAGGCGCCCCGACGCGCACTGCTGGCGATTTTAGCGAATGCGCGCCGGTTTAGCCCAGTCGGATTTACTGGTGGATTCGGACCACCTCAGCCCCGCCCGGGACCAGGGAGTTCTGGGTTGCCCACAGCTTGCCGTGGCTATCGAAAGTGATCGCTGTCAACTGCGGGATGTCCTCAGCCACAACCCGACAACTGTGACGCTTCACGTTGCAGGAGTTGATGGTGCCGCCAACGCCGTCCTGGAAGATCTCCACAGCAGCCCAACTCGACTCATCGAGCTCGGCGACGTAGAGACGGCCCTTGTGGAACGCGAGGTCGATGATCGAGGTGAAGCCACCATCAAAGACCTTGACACATTTCCGGCTCGGGCATTGCGCCCAGGAGGCATTCGGGCTGATCCTCCAGATGTTGGACTCACCTGTCGGCCCGGGAAAGCCCTTCAACTCACCGACGTAGTAGTAGCCATCGGGACCGATGGTCACGCTGGTGGGCACCGCCTGCGCCATCATGGTGTCCGGCAGGTCACACTCGGGGATGGCCGACTCGGGACATCCCGCCAGCGCCTTGAAATTCGCTGTGGAGACTTCCTCGTCTGGGAACACCGCCAGGACCCTGACTCTCCCGTTCTTGTTCACCTTGAGCAGATCGTTGCCACCGGCATCGACCACCAACGCCGCCTGCGAGCTCAGAGCCTGCACGTCATAGGGGTTGGAATCGGCGGGGTCGTTTCCGTCGGGGTTCTTGTCGGTCTCGAACTCGAACAGATTGATGACTTGGGTGGGGACCCCCTTCCAGACCCGGTACAGGGCCTGTCCGGTGTCGGCGTTGGGTCCGCCTTCCCCGGCGCCGGTGACGGCCCAGAGGAGGTTCTTGCTCGCGGCGCTGACGTCGGTCACACCCGGCAGCGGAATGGTGGACTTCACCTGATTCTTCTTGACGACATGGATGCCCACACTGGCATCGGCAACCAGCAGGCTGCCGTTGCGCGCAGTGCTCAGGCCGAACACAGGCCCGGCAAGACCGCTGACGGCTCCGGCGAGAACAGGTATGGCCAGCAACGCGAGGGTCACCAGGACGGTGACGAGTCGCTTGGAGAGCGGTTTCATGCAGCACCTTTCGAAGGGGGGCGACTTCCGATAGCCGGGAAACCTACCCCTTTAACGGTCTGCCTAGACGCTGAGGTCACCGGGAGTTGGTAGATCGCCTCGCTCGTCGGGGCGGCACAGGCTTTGGTCTGGCGCCGGCGTGTCCCGACCCAACAATGCGCAAGATCATCCCAAGCGTGATCGTCACCCCTCCCACCCAGAGGAAGAGGACGCAAGTCGCTCTGATCGCGGCATTGCCGCCACTCGAGACCTCATCAGCGACGATGACGAGAAGGGTGATTGCAGTGACCAGCAGTCCACCGACCACGAATCTCTTGCCGATTTGTTGCAGCTCGCCCCGCTGGAACATGTCCCAATCTTGCCAGAGCCGGGCACGGAGCGTCCATGGGGATCCTCCCCCAGATCACACGATCAGAGGCGGGCGCAATCCACGCACACTGACGTCGCCGGAAGCGCCTCGAGACGCGCCGGCGGGATCTCGCCACCGCAGTTCTCGCACACTCCGTAGGTGCCGGCCTCGATGCTGGCGAGCGCTGAATCGATGGCCTCGATCGAGGCGAAAATGGATCGGGCGGTCGCGGTGCTGGAGATCCTCTCGACTGCCTCGGTGGTGCCGTCTCCCACCCTCTTGCCGAAGCCAACCGATGCCCCACTCTCGGGGGGCTCGACGAGCCGATCCAACTCCGCACTCAGTCCCAGCCGCCGCTGGCGAAGAGACGAAGCGACTCGCTCCAGTTCCGACTTCGAAGTCAACAAGCGGACGGTAGTTGATTGGATCGTGGGGACCGATGCCTCAACTCGAGATGACGGTTCTTCCATTGCGGGCGGGGCGTGTGCCTGGTCGCGACCTCTCTCGCCGCCCGTGAGGGCTCAGGGTGAACACCAGGACGACCCCAAGGACGACCAGGATCACGGTCGACCCGGTGAGAGTGGCGAGCCAGGGGGTCAGGGAGTTGATGTCGGCCGGTCCTTCCTGAAAGCCCAGGAACGACAATGGCTTCACCAGCCCGAGCCGGTCAAGGGGAGCCAGGGTGATCGGTGGCAACGCCACGCTGGCCTCAGTCGTTATCGCCGGAGGCTCGGCGGAGACGATGAGACGGCTTCGATACTTGGGAAACCCGTAGGCGAACATCATGTCGGTGCCCGACTTGTCGGAGACGACGATTCTGATTCCGAGATGTCGGCCCTCGGCGAACACATGGTCGATCTGAGGAAGGGACACCGTGGTCTCGGTCCACCCTCCCGAATCGGCGGGCGGGACGACTACCTCCTGGCCGGCCAACTCGGTGCATTCGAGGGCGGACTCAGCGCAGTCGAGCAGATAGGCAGAGAAGGTGCCGGTGAGGCCAGGCTCGAACGCCGCCGAGGCGCTCCACACGACGAGAGTCGGGTAGCCGGCCAGATGGCGACCCGTCATCTCCGCCTGCCAATGCTGATACCGAGTCTCCTCGCTCTCGAGGAGACCGCGATCGGACTTCTCGAGGAAGAGCCCGGGTTCTAGATCCCGACCCCGGTCATAGTTGGGCATTTGCCCACCGTGGGGGGTTCCGATCAGGGAGCCAACAGGCACACCGTCTGGCCCGAGGAAGAAGGTCTCGGTGTCATCGGCCGATGCGGCGGGTGCCAGGACCCCCAGCCACAGCACCGCGATCATCACGGCCTGCACTGCGGCCCTCCAATGCATCCGTCAAACCACCCCCGCACCGAGGCGGGCCCGGGCGGGTTCGGGACGGGCCCCAGCAGAATTGACGGGGAAGCGGAACGAGAAATGACTCCAACTGGCGTCGCGCTTGTAGGTGATCTGACCACCCATCAGGTCACTCAAGGCACGAGCAATCGAAAGGCCGGTTCCTGAGTCGCCAATCCCTGGAGTCGGCCGGCCCAGATCGACCAGTCGCTCCAGAATTCGGCCGTTCATCTCAGGTGGGATCCCTGGTCCATCGTCAGAGACCGTGAGGCTGGCCCAATCCCCATCGCTTGCAGCCCAGATCGCCACCCGATCTCCGCCGTGACGAAGGGCGTTGCCCACGAGGATGTGGAGCATTTGTCTGAGCAAGTTGGGATCTGAGACCACGACGATGTCAGGCACGGCAACCTGAAGGCGGGGGCCCACCATCTGGTAGTCCACCGCAACGGCCAGGGACTCGGCGCGGAGACTGCAACGCTCGGGGTGAACCATCAACTCATGGGAGACATCCCCGAGAAACTCGGCGAGGGACCGATACGAAACCCGTTCAAAGTCCAGCATCGTCCCGATCTCGTCATCGCGTTCCTTCAACCGGGCGCGCACGGCCCGCCAGAACAGGACCATGACGGTTGCCGGAACGACCAGAGTGGCCACGATCTGAGCAAGGAGAGCGGCGTCGAACAGACTCGAAAGAGCTGCGCCGAGCACCACCAAACCGAGAAGCGAGGCAGCAGCAATCAACCCCGGCCGGGGGCCGGTGTCGACCTGCAACCTCCCACGTAGGGTGACCACCCCTCTTTATCGGTCGCTTCAGGCCTGGCTATAGCCAGACCAACCGAAGTTCGCGACTCCGTAATTGGGACCAGGAGGGGTCATATACGGACCTCCCCGTCTCAATTACGAGGCGATCGCCACTCTCCGGAGCAGGCGCGAGCGCATGAGCAGGGTCACCCCGGCGCCGAAGACGAACCCGCCTGCGTGGGCCTCCCAGGCGACACCCGTCTGGCCGGCGACGAATTGGAGGGCAAACCAGATCGCCAGGAACACCGCGGCCGGGACCGGTATCAGGAACCACCCAACGAGTGACAGCACCCGGCGACCCGGAAACAGGACTGCGTAGGCGCCGAGAGCGACCGCAATCGCCCCCGAAGCGCCCACCAGGGGAACCGTCGAATCCGGGTTGAGCGCCACATAGACGGCAGTGGCGGCGAGGCCGCCGATCAAATAGAAGAAGAGATAGCCCACATGCCCGAAGGCTTCCTCGACATTGTTTCCGAAGATCCAAAGAAACCACATGTTGAACAGGACATGAGCCACGCTGCCGTGGAGGAACATCGACGTGAACAAGGCGAGGAAGACGTTCTTGTTCGGAAACACCGGGGCCTGAGCGCCCGGCAGGCAAACCTCGTCGAGAATTTCGTCGATTCCGAGAGGTGCGCCGGTGGTGACCTCACATGCGATCGCCGCCCGCTCGTAGACCAACTCCTGCTGCTCCAGAGCGGTGCCCCGCATCTGGAACAGGAAGAACACCGCGATGTTGATCGCAATCAGCGCCAGGGTCACCACAGGGGTGATCCGGGTCGGGTTGATATCACGTATCGGGAGCATCGCGCCTTACGTCTCTAGACAAGGAGATGGTACGGACCGGTGCTCGGATCCAGCGCTACCTTCTTCCCGTGGAAGCCTTCGGAATCATCGCCGGATCGGGATGGGCGTCCGGAATCAACCTCTACCTGGTGACGCTCCTTCTCGGCGTCGCCGGACGGCTCGGGTGGAGCGATGTCCCCCAAGTCCTCACCAGAAACGACGTCATGATCGTCGCCGGCGTTCTTTTCGGGATCGAGTTCCTCGCCGACAAAGTCCCCTACCTCGACAGTGTGTGGGATGCGGCTCACACGGTGATTCGCCCGTTGGGAGCCGCAGCACTGGGCGCGGTCATTGCCGGAGACTCGGGAAGCATCGGAGCGGCCTTGGGCGCTGTGGTTGCCGGTGCTCTGGCCCTCGACGCGCACGCGGCCAAGGCCACCACCCGGGTTGTTGCCAACACCTCGCCGGAGCCGGTCAGCAACGTCGTGCTCTCCCTTTTCGAGGATGTCGGGGTCACCTTGCTCGTTGCCCTGGCGATCACATTCCCCGTGATCACAGTGATCGTGGTCGCAGTCCTCGTGGTGGCCGCGACCACTGTCACGGTCGTCCTCTGGAAGGTCGCGATGCGTGCCTGGCGTAAAGTGGGTCTCTGGATGGGTAGGGGGCCGGCGGTCACCTGACTTAGAGATACAGGCCTGTTGTGGGCTCGGACTTCACGTCAGCCACCATCGGCAGCCGCTCCAGGTCACGGAGCACTTCAGCAACGAAGCGGCGCTGCTCACGCTTGGTGCGAGCTGTCTCCAGGTCGTCATCCATCTCGGCC
>DATDJH010000121.1:0-2675 GCA_036520635.1 Acidimicrobiia bacterium | reverse complement strand
GTTCCTCATGGAGGGTTACGGCCCCGGTCACCTGGCAGGGGTCTTCTCATGGCTCCTCTACTTCGCCGCCATCATCATCACCGCCATGGTCGCCGTGTCCTTCGGGAGCTACGCGGTCGCCCTGTTCATCGGCGAAGGTGCATCCGCCACGTCCGCCAATCTCTTTACCGCCGCCGTCATCGTCATAGTTGCGGGGATCCAGATCCTTGGTGCCGAGGCGATCTCCAAGATCCAGTCTTTGATCGTGGTCATTCTCCTGGCGGTGTTCGCGGTGTTCATCGTTGTGACCGTGAGTGAGGTTGACGCCGAGCTGCTCTCCCCTTCCCTGTATCCGCCGGCCGTGGACATCATCTCGAGCATCGCTCTGACCTTCTTCGCATACCTCGGGTTCGCGGTGATCAGCTACGCCGGTGAGGACCTGCCTGACCCGAAACGAGACCTTCCGAAGGCGACGTATATCGCGCTAGGGATAACCACCGTTCTCTACATCCTCATCTCGCTCGGGGTCTTCGGGACCCTCACAGTTGACCAGGTCATCCAATATGGAGAGACAGCACTCGCCGAGGCGGCGAGGCCGGTTCTCGGGGACGCCGGATTCGCCATGATGGCCATCGCTGCCTTGTTGGCCACCTTCACCTCCGTCAACGCCAACATTTACGGAGCGGTCGGCTCGACATCGGCTCTGGCCAAGACCCGTCAATTCCCTCCGATCTTCGGGAAGCGCGGCAAGTTCGGAAGCACGGTGGGACTGACGATTTCGGCTGTGGCCATCCTGCTCCTTGCGGTCCTCGCCGATCTGAGCGCAATCGCCTCGCTGGGAAGTGTGGTCGCCTTGGTCATCTTCCTCATGGTTGCCCTGGCCGGGCTGCGTTTGCGGGCCGAAACTGGCTCCAGCGTTCTGATCATCTGGCTGGCCATCGTTTCGACCGCGATCGTGTTGGTTGTTTTTGGAATCGAGACAGCGCGGAATGCTCCTGAGACATTCGCCGCGATGATCATCGTGCTGGTCCTGGCCGCCGTCCTCGAGTACGTGTGGAGCGCTATGCGAAGAAGTCGCGACGCGGCCGGGCCTGCGTAGCCACAACCAAGGGGAATGAAGAATGCTGACCACAGACGAAGTTCGATCACGGGCCAAGGCCCTGATGCCCCAGCTCACCGAGGATCTCAAGGACCTGGTGAGCCATGCCTCGTGTTCGTTCCCCGGTTATCCGGTGGAGCCGGTGACCGAGATGCGGCAGGCCGCAATGGAGCTTCTAAGCCGGTATGGGGCTGACGTTCGCGAACTGGATCTGGGCAAGGGAAAGCCTGCCATCTATGGCGAAATCCCTGGCCCGGCCGGCACGCCAACCGTGCTCCTCTACGCCCACTACGACGTGCAGCCGGCTCCGGTCGAGGCAGGTTGGGACACCGACCCTTGGACGGCCGAGCTCCGCAACGGGCGGCTCTATGGGCGTGGGGCGGCCGACGACAAGAGCGGTGTGATCATCCACGCCGGGACCCTTGGCGTCTTCGAAGGGGAGTTCCCTGTGAATCTCCGAATTGTTATCGAGGGCGAGGAGGAGACGGTCAGCCACATCGGCCCATTCGTCGACGCCCATCCCGAGATGTTCCAGGCCGACACCTACGTCATCGCCGACATGGGCAACCCCGCAGCCGGCGTCCCCGCTTTGACCACCACGCTGCGAGGCAACGTGGTCTGCACGGTCAAAGTCAGGTCACTGCACCATCCTGCTCACTCCGGCATTTTTGGGGGTGCCGCTCCCGACGCTCTGCTCGCTCTCATCCACATCCTGGCGACGCTCCACGACGATTCTGGAGACACCGTGGTTCCCGGCCTCGCCGCGTTCGAATGGTCCGGCACCGAGATGGGTGAGGACGCATTCCGGACGGCGGCTGGCATGGTCGACGGTGCCGAACTGATCGGCTCAGGAACCCTCGGCGCTCGTCTCTGGTCCCGACCCGCAGCCTCGGTGATCGGGATCGACGCCCCAACAGTGAAGGACGCTGCCAACGTCGTCCTTCCAGAAGCCGCGGCCAAGATCTCGATGCGCGTCCCGCCAGGCGCCGATTCAGAGCACGAGCTCGGCCTGCTCATGGATCACCTCAAGCGGGTGGCGCCATGGGGGGTCGAGGTCGAGGTGGAAAAGGTGCGGGTCGGCTACCCATTCTCGGCGAAGATGGACGGACCGGCGGTCAAGGCGGCGATGGCGGCTCTCGAAGCCGCCTATGAGACCGGTGCCGGGGCGATGGGAAGCGGCGGCTCGATACCGCTGGTGGCCCGGCTCCAGGGCATCAGCCCCAACGCCGAGGTGATTCTGTGGGGCGCAGAGGACGTTGCCGAAGCCAAGATCCATGCCTCGAACGAGAGTGTCGATCTGACTGAGATCGAGCGGCTCATCGTTGCGCAGGCTCTCACCTTGCAGACCCTGGGCTCGGGCGGCTGATTAACTCGGGAGGTTCGGGTCGACCCGATCGCCGGATCTCCTGTGAGGGGTGAGGTCGACCGAACCTGGAGTGACCCAGCCTTGCCAGACGCCAACAGCCCTGATTAGTACCACCAGCGACATGCTGGCGAGGGCAATCAGATCGTCTGGAATCTCGGTCGATATCACAAGCACTGCATATAGAGAGGCGCCTGCGAGCGCTGCGGACGCGTAGGGGGCGTCCCTTCGGAA
>DATDJH010000120.1:0-2163 GCA_036520635.1 Acidimicrobiia bacterium | reverse complement strand
TGCGGCCGCGGTCCGTTTGCCGGCTCGGGTCTGGAGGATGTAGAGGACGTCGTGCTCGATGGTGAATTCGATGTCACACATGTCCCGGTAGTGGGCTTCCAGGCCGTCCATGATCTCCAACAGCTGGCGGTGGCATTTCGGATGGAGCTCCCCAAGTTCGTCGAGCGTCAGTGGGTTGCGGATCCCGGCGACGACATCCTCGCCCTGGGCACGCGGCAGGTAGTCGCCGTAGACGAGGCGGGCGCCGGTTCCCGGATCCCTGGTGAAGCAGACGCCGGTTCCCGAGTCGTCACCGAGGTCACCGAAGACCATCATTTGCACGTTGGCCGCGGTCCCCAGATCGTCGGGGATTGCGTTGATCCTCCGGTACTCGATGGCGCGCTTGGTGTTCCAGGAGCTGAACACCGCGGATATGGCACCGTGCAATTGCTCGACTGGGTCGGAGGGCATGGCGCCGGGCCTCTGCTCTTCAACGATCGCCTGGAAGCGACGCGTCGCCTTCTCCAGATCGTCGGCGCCCAATTCCGAGTCGTCCTCCACGCCGGCCTTGGCTCGAAGCTCGGTCAGGACCTCCTCGAAAAGGCCGTCGGCAACCCCGAGGACCACATCGCCGTACATCTGGACAAAGCGCCGGTAGGCGTCCCAGGCGAAATGAGCATCTCCGGACCAGTCGATCAGCGTCCTGACGACCTCATCGTTGATGCCAAGGTTGAGGATCGTGTCCATCATCCCCGGCATCGAGAACTTGGACCCGGATCGGACTGATAGGAGGATTGGCACCGGCCCGCCGCCAAACTTGCGGCCGGTGCTCGTCTCGAGGCGGGCGATGGCCGCTTCGACCTCATCCCAGAGATCGTTGGGAACCTGGCCGTCCCGCATCGTGAGACGGCAGGCTTCGGTGGTGATTGTGAAACCGGGAGGCACCGGGAGTCCAAGCGAGGTCATCCTCGCCAGACCGGCCCCCTTGCCACCCAATAGGTCCGGGTCGGACCCGTCGGTGGCCGAGAAGTCGAAGAGATGGGGCAAAGCTCGATGCTCCGTTCGCTGCCTTACGAGAGGAAGTTAACGACTCCGACTCGATCGACAACAGGGTCATACGCGAAACAAACCCGGGTCTTTCGACCTCAGTTGCCGAGTCCGTTATGTTTCGGCAGGTCCGATCGTCGATTCTGAGGCCACATGCCGACCAACATCACAGATGACATGGTTGCCGTCCCCGCCGGCACTTTCACCATGGGCTCGGACGACCACTACCCGGAGGAGCGCCCGTCCCACCCTGTCAGTGTTGAAGCTTTCGCGGTCGATCGCCATCAGGTGACCAATCGCGAGTTCGCCGATTTTGTGGCCCAAACCGGGCATGTGACCGTCGCCGAGGTTCCACCCAACCCTGCGGACTACCCAGGGGCCCTTCCCGAGATGCTCTACGCCGGGTCGCTGGTATTCATACAGCCACCGGGCCCGGTCGACCTCCGTGATATCGGGAACTGGTGGTCCTTCGTCGAAGGCGCAGATTGGAGGCACCCGATTGGCCCTGACAGCGATCTCACCGACCTCGAGGATCATCCGGTAGTCCACGTTGCGTACGCCGATGCGATGGCCTATGCCGAGTGGGCGGGCAAAGTCCTCCCCACCGAGGCCGAGTGGGAGCGCGCCGCATGGGGCGGGCTCGAGAACGCCGAATTTGCCTGGGGTGACGAGCTCATGCCCGACGGGCAGGCCATGGCCAATTTCTGGCAGGGGGACTTTCCCTGGCAGAACGACCTGGTCGACGGCTACCTGCGGACCGCCCCGGTCGAGTCGTTCCCCCCGAATGGGTTCGGCCTCTTCGACATGATCGGGAACGTCTGGGAATGGACTACCTCTTGGTACTCGACCTCACATCCCCAAGCGGTGGCCCACGCCTGTTGCGCCCCCGTGAACCCCCGCGGTGCTGAAGAGGAGGGCAGCTTCGACCTCTCGCAACCGGAGATCCGCATTCCTCGCAAGGTGATCAAGGGCGGCTCCCATCTGTGCGCCCCGAATTACTGCCGGCGATATCGGCCTGCAGCCCGGTTCCCCGAGCCCATAGACACGTCGACGTCACACCTTGGTTTTCGCTGTATTTCCCGGAACGGATAGTCGGACATGAAGGCGCTTGTCGCCCGGGTTGACGAGCTGGTCATC
>DATDJH010000119.1:0-3381 GCA_036520635.1 Acidimicrobiia bacterium | reverse complement strand
TGGTTCGCCGGGACCGACTTCGTCGCCGGCGGGTATCCCGCCTCCTGGCTGTTCATCGTCGCCTATGCAACGAGCTTTCGGGCGACGATCGTCATCGGCGTCCTCGCCACAGCGGTGTTCGCCCTGCTTCACGTGGTGATGGAGCTCGATCCGACCCGTCTCTTCGGGAGCATCCAATTCCTGGTGGTCGCGGTGGTGGTGGGTTGGGCCTTCGACGCCCTCCGAGAGCGGGAACGGCTCCGGATCATTGCCGAGGCGGAGCGGGCAGCCGCCGAAACGGAGCTGGCCCAGGAAAAGGAACGGTCGATGCGGCTCGAGGAGAGATCGGGGATCGCCCGCCGCCTCCACGACTCGGTTCTGCAGACCTTGAAGCTGATCAGTGACACCGCCGAGGACCCCGCGGAGGTTCGCTATCTGGCCAGGGTCCAGGAACGGGATCTGCGCCGGACGATCAACGAGTACCAGTCGCCCTACCAGGACAGCTTCCGGGCCCGGCTCCTCGACCTGAGGGCGAACGCCGAAGACCGATTCCGGGTGGAGATCGAGCAGGTGATTCGAGACGACGCCGAGATGGATGAGGCGCTGCGTGCCGTGGTCGCCGCCACCGAGGAGGCCCTGAACAATGCGGCGCTTCACTCCGGGGTCCTCCAGATCGACCTGTTCTCCGAGATCCACCAGGGGGTGGCCCAGGTGAATGTTCGTGACCGCGGGGTGGGCTTCGACCCCGAGACAGTGGAGCGTGGCGGGCTGGTCGACTCCATCATCCGGCGGGTGGAGGCGGTCGGGGGACAAGCCGAGGTGAGGTCGGCACCGGGCAAAGGCACCGAGATCGTGATCCGGGTCCCTCTGTCATGAGCGAGCAGCTCAGAGGCCGGGTGTTCCTGGTCGAGGATCACCCGTTGACCCTGTTCGGGCTCCAGCGCTACCTCGAGGACCGCTTCGAGGTGGTGGGCTCGGCCAGCGAGGCGTCGGCGGCCATCGAGCTGATCCTGGAGCGGAAGCCCGACCTGGTCCTGCTCGACGTCCACTTCCCGGGCGGGGGCGGGGCGGCGGTGATCGAAGCGGTGAAGAAGACCAATCAGGAGATCAAGTTCCTTGCCTTCACCGTCTCCACATCGGCCGAGGACGTGGTCAGGCTGTTCAAGGCCGGGGTCGACGGCTATGTGGTGAAGACCACCGACGGAGTCGCCCTCGAGGAGCAGATCCAACTGGCCCTGGATGGAGGGCGCCCGGTGTCCAGATATGTCGCCGGGCATCTGCTCACCATCGACGAGGTGGCATCCACCCAGAGCGAGATCGAGAGCCTGACCCCCAAGGAACGGGAGGTGGTCACCCTGATCGCCAGGGGCTATCGCTACCGGGAGGCGGCCGACGAGCTGGGGATCAGCCAGAAGACATTGGAGACCCACATGAGACATGTCTTCGAGAAACTGGGTGTGGCCAGCCGCAACGAGATGACCCGGGTGGCCTTCGAGACCGGGTTCGTGCGACCCGGCGACTTCGACTGACCCCTATCGGGGTATATCCCGATAGGCCGAACCGGGTCCCTGTCCGATGCTGTGCTCATGAGCACATACCAAGAAGCAATCGAGCTGGCCCAGGAGACCCCGGCGAGCAGGAATCGTTATGTCGACCTGCTGCGGGCGTTCTCCATCCTGGTCGTGGTTTTCGGTCACTGGCTGATGGCCGCCCCGCAAGTGGTCGGCGACGGGATCGCCTTCAACCAGCTGCTCTCGACCAACACCTGGTCCCACTACCTGACCTGGATCCTTCAGGTGATGCCGATCTTCTTCCTGGTCGGCGGTTACGCCAATGCGGCGAGTTGGCGATCGGCCCGAGCTCGCAGCGAGTCATATGAGGGCTGGCTTCGGGCCCGGCTGCGACGTCTCGTCCTCCCTGTCCTCCCCCTGCTCGCGGTGTGGGGGGTCGGGGCGTATGTCATGTTCTCGATCGGCCTCGATCCGGACCTGATCCGAAGGGGGTCACAGGTGGCGCTGGTCCCGCTCTGGTTCCTCGCCACCTATCTGGTGGTGGTGGCGTTGACCCCACTCACGCTCAGGGCCTGGGACCGGTTCGGATGGGCCTCGCTGGCGGTGTTGGCGGCTCTGGCCGGGCTGATGGATGTGCTCTCGATCGGCTTTGGCGTCGTGGTCGCCGGCTACTTCAACTACGTGTTCGTCTGGGGGACGGTGCATGGTCTCGGCTACGCCTGGGCCGACTCGAGGCTGGGTGGGGTCACCCAGCGTCTGATGTTGTCCGCCGCCGGATTACTGGCCACCGCAGCCCTGGTGATCGTTGGTCCTTACCCGGTGGCGATGGTCGGTCTCGACACCCAGGGGGTGACCAACAGCCAACCGCCGAAGGTGACTCTGATCGCATTGGCCCTATTCCAGACCGGTCTGTTCCTGGCGTTCGAAGGCCCGGTGCGTCGCTGGCTGACCCGCGATCGGGTGTGGGCGCCGGTGGTGATGCTCAACGGCCGGATCATGACCATCTATCTATGGCACATGACCGTGATGTTGCTGGTGATTGGCGGCCTGCTCCTCGCCGGAGGCGTCGGGCTCGGCTTGGAGGTCGACTCTGCGAGCTGGTGGCTGACACGGCCGTTGTGGCTGGGGATGCTGGCCGCATTGACCTGGCCCTTCATCCTGGGGTTCGGCCGCTTCGAACGTCCCCGGGCCGACTATCGCCCGACCCCTCCCGTGTGGAGACCACTGCTGGCGGTGGGGTTGTTCTGCGCCGGCTTCGGCTTCCTCGCCGCCACTGGAATTTCCGACGACCAGGGGCTCAATGGCCTGGCCCTCTCCCTGCCTTTCATCGCCGCCGTGGCCGGTGGCATCGGCGGCGCCAGATGGTGGGAACGGACCAGAGGCGACGGCTGACCGACCCGGTTGACTGTCATTGCCCAAGCGGCCCGCGGCCATAGGCTTGAGAGCTACGTGGCGAAAGTGATCGGGTGGGCAATCCTGTAGCCATACCGGCTCTAACCTCGACGCGATGACCTCTGGAGTCGAAGATGTTGAGCGCTGGTCGCCGCTCAAGGTCTGGCTTTTCTCACTGTTCAACCGGGACCCGAAGAGCAATCTCGCTGCCGTCGATCTCATCTCACTGAACTCCACGGATCGTTTTGTCGACCTGGGGTGCGGTTTGGGTGCCGCCCTCGAGCATGCTGCAGCCACCGGTGCAGAAACGGCAGGTATCGATCCGAGCCCGGCGATGGTGGAGCGGGCGTCGAGACGAGTGCCTCAGGCTGAGGTGAAAATCGGATCTGCGGAAGCAATCCCCTTCGGCGACGACCTATTCACTGCGGTCTTAGCGGTGTCGACCTATCACCACTGGGCAGACTCCGACGCCGGCTTGACGGAGGTGCGGCGGGTGCTT
>DATDJH010000118.1:0-5200 GCA_036520635.1 Acidimicrobiia bacterium | reverse complement strand
AATTGGCCGATCAGCATCGATACGAGGAGGCCGGCTGGTTGCGAGACCGTCACCACGCCCTGTCCCGGGCGATCGAGCGCCGCCAGGTCTGGTCTGCCCTCAGCGCCTTTGGGCTCTGCGAGGTGGAGAGTCGAGACGGTTGTCGAGTATTGATCGACCATGGAAAGCTGGTGTCGACCTGGCGCCTGGACCGGACACCTCCGCTGCGCCCGGCGCCCGAAGTCGGCGAGCATGGCAATCGCCAGGTCCCGGAGAGTGTCGAGATCGCCGAGGAAGCCGACCTCATATGGAAGTGGCTCGACACCACCGAGATACGACTGGTCGATGCCACCGGGCTCCTGGCCCTCCCCGTTCACCAGGTGCCTCGCCTTCGGGCCAGTTGACCTGACTTGAGTCTCCCCCATCAGACCATGAGACTTGATCCGTGGGTCGTCTCGTCGATCTCAACCAAATAGCAGTCTCCCTGGGCGGGCTTCCCGTCCTTCGTGACATAGAGCTCGCCATTGATGCCGGCGAGACACTCGGCGTGAGCGGGCCCAACGGTGCGGGAAAGACCACTCTGCTTCGGGTCCTCGCAACCCTGCTGGCGCCCATCACCGGTTCGGGCACAGTCCTGGGAGCCGAATTGGGGACAGCAGCGGTCTATCCGGTTCGGCGCAGTATCGGGCTGCTCTCTCATCGACCTGCCTTGATCCCAGAGCTGACCCTCGCCGAGAACCTGCGCCACGCAGCCAATTTGTCTGGCATCGAATTCAGCAAGGCAGAAACCGCCTTGCGAGTAGTTGGCCTGGATGAGGTGTCCTCGAGGACGGCCGCCGCCAGCTCATTCGGCATGCTCCGAAGGACAGAGGTCGCTCGGCTCTTGATCACCTCTCCGACGATCCTCCTCCTCGACGAGCCATTCACCGGGCTCGACGTCGAAGCCCAGGAGCTCATCGGGGCGCTCGTCACCCGAACTACCGGGGATGGCGGGGCTGTTGTGATGGTCTCCCACGAGGTGGGCCAACTGGCCTCCCACACCAGCCGATTGCTCACTATCTCCCTGGGCAGATTGGAGCCGGCATCGTGAGCTTCTGGAGTCAGACGATGGAGATCGCCCGTATCGACCTCAAAGTCGAGCGCCGCCTTGGGGACACGATGCGCATCGTTCTCCCGTTTGCGGTGGTGGCGCTCTTGGTGTTCCCCCTGACTCTCGGGGTTGATCTATCCGCCATCTCCCGCCTCGGCCCCGCGGTTTTCTGGGCGGTCGGGATCCTCTTCGGGATGCAAGTGGCCCTTCGCCAAGCGGCGCACGACGACCCCGAACGCCGGGACCTCTATGCCCTGCTCGGTGTGGACCCCGCAGCCCGCTTCGTCGGGCGCACCCTGTCGGGGGGCGTCCTCATGTCCGGATTCCTCGGTGTCTTGTTGGTGGCGATGATCGCCCTCTATAGCCCCGATCTTCCGGATGGTTGGCTGGGCCCGGTGCTGCTCACCTCACTCCTGGTCGCAGTGGGCCTGACCGAGTTAGGGACTCTCGCCGGAGAGGTGACCGCCGATCTGCACAACCGATCCGCATTGGCATCGCTGATCATTGCTCCCCTGGCTCTACCCCTGGTCATCGGGGCATCTTCGACGCTGGAAGCAATGACCCGGGACGCCGGTATTCTCCCCTGGATATTGATCCTGGTCGCAACCGACCTGGCGCTCGCGGTGGCGGGTGTAGGCCTGGCACGACCGCTCGAGGAGGCGTCTAGATGACACGGGTTAGGGTTTTGCTCGCCATAGCCGCCGTAGCCATGGGCGTAGGCCTCTGGTTTGCACTCACCGCTCCCACCGACACGCTCCAGGGTGAGTTCACCCGGATCATCAACATCCATGCTCCGTCGATGTGGCTCGCCTTCCTGGCGTTCGGGATGACCGCACTCGGGTCCGCTATCTGGCTCATCCGCAAGCAGAGTCGATGGGATCGACTGGCGGAAGCTTCCGCAGAGCTCGGAGTCATGTTCACCGCGATCGGCCTCTTCAGCGGGATGGTCTGGGGCCAGGCGGTATGGGGACGGGCCTGGGATTGGGGCGATCCGCGCCTTTCCACCACCGCGGTGATGTTCTTCGTCTACATCGGCTATCTGGCGCTCAGGGCGGCCACCCCCGACCCGACAGTGCGGGCGAGGCGGTCGGCAATCCTCGGAGTCATCGCCGTGGTCCAGGTGCCCCTGGTCTATTTCTCAGTCAACATGTTTCGCACCCTCCACCAGACACAGTCGATTCGCCCCGACGGGATCACCATGCCCCGGGAGATGGCCATTGCCATCTTCGTGAACGTCATCGCTTTCACCATCGTCTACATCGCCCTTCTCTTCGCGAGGATCGATGTCGCCAAGGCCGAGGAGAGGGCTGCGGCCGACATTGCTCTCGCAGGAGATGCGGTCAAACCGCCTCGCTTGTCGGAGGTCAAGGATGTCTGATGAACTGATCGTGGTCGGGACGTTCCTGATCTCGTATGGCGTCATCGTCGGGTACGCCGCATATCTCCATCTCCGACGGCGCAGAGCCGGGAACTGACCTGTGGCCCATCGCCGGTTCGTGCTTCTCGGCATAGCCGGGGTGATCGCCATAGTGGTGGGGCTGACGGTCACCAGTCTCGGGGAGAACCTCACCTATTACCTCTACCCGACCGAGGCCGTTTCCCAGCGCGCCGACTTCCCCGATGGTGAGCGATTCCGCCTCGCAGGAACGGTGGTTGCCGGGACTATGACAGAGTCCGGGAGCGAGGCGACCTTCGACGTGACCGATGGCGGCGCCACGATCGCCGTCGTCCTCACCGAAGCCGCCCCCGATCTCCTCAGTGAGGACGTTCCGGTGCTGCTCGAGGGTTCGTGGTCCGGCGATGAGTTCGTCGCCGACGACGTCCTGATCCGTCATGACGAGAACTACGTGACCCCGGAGCAGGGCGGGGCTTACCCGGCCACCTGATGCTTTCCCTCCTTGGCACTCTGGGTGTCCTCACTGCCCTTGTTGGGTCGCTACTGCTCATCTTGCGCGGGATCTCCGTGGCCAGGGGGCGCTCCGGGGATCTGGTCGGTCCAGGGCGACTGCTCCTGGGTGGGGCGATCGCTGCGATGGCGGCGATGCAGATCGGCTTGCTCACCGACAACTTCACCCTGGCCTACATCGCGAATCACCACTCGACGACGACGCCGTTCCCGTTCGACGTGGCGACAGCCTGGGCGGCCCTCGAAGGCTCGATCATCCTCTGGGGACTGATCCTCGCCGGCTTCACCTGGGCGGTCATCGCAAGATACCGCCGCTCCCCCGACCCGTTGGGGGCAGCCGCTCTGGCCGTCCTGGGAGGCATCGCGCTCTTCTTCTTCGGGCTGATGATCACCGTCGCCAACCCATTTGAAGTCTGCGTCAGCGCCTTGACGTCGGGATGTGGCGCTTCCAGCCCCTGGCCTCTAGCGGCCGCCGAGGCGCCCCTCAACGGGCCGGGTCCAAACCCGCTCCTTCAAAACCACATCCTGATGGCGATCCACCCGCCAATGCTCTACCTGGGCTACGTGGGTCTCTCAGTGCCGTTTGCCTACGCAATCGGAGCTCTGGCGCTTGGGATCCCGGGGCCGGAGTGGCTCCGACGCAGCCATCGCTCGACGCTGGTCGCCTGGTCCTTCCTCACCGTTGGCATCACGCTTGGCGGATGGTGGGCGTACGAAGTCCTCTCCTGGGGCGGGTACTGGGCTTGGGACCCAGTGGAGAACGCCTCCCTGATGCCCTGGCTGGTCGCCACTGCGTTCCTCCATTCCGGTCTGGTCCAACAACGGCGAGGCATGCTCCAGGCCTGGAATTTCGTCCTGGTGATCTCGGCGTTCTCGTTGACCATCCTCGGGACCTTCCTCACCCGATCGGGGACCATCAACTCGGTCCATTCCTTCACCCAGTCCGCTATCGGGCCGGCCTTGCTCGGCTTCCTTGTGTTGGTCCTCGTCGGGTCTTTCGCCTTGTTCACGATGAGGGCGCACCTGGTCGCCTCCTCGCCCCGTATCGAGAACTTCGTGTCCAGGGAAGGGCTGTTCCTGGTCAACAACCTCCTGCTGGCGGTCTTCGGGTTCGTGGTCCTGATCGGGACCACCTATCCCCTGTTGGTGGAGGCGTTCACCGGCACCCAGGTCGGAGTAGGCGAGCCATTCTTCAACCGTCTCGCCGTGCCGCTCAGCTTCATGCTGCTCTTGGTCATGGGCTTTGGCCCGGTCACCCCGTGGCGAGGGGCGGCACCGGGCCTGTTGTGGAAGCGGCTGCGCTGGCCGGCGTTGATCGCCCTTGCGGTGGGGCTCATCACAGCCGCCCTGGTAACCAGGCTGGGCTGGGTGATCCTGGCCGTGGTGCTGGGCACCTTCGTCGCCTGCGCGATCGTGGGCCTGATGGTCGAGATGGCGTCCAGCCGCGCCGGGAAGACCGGGCTCTCGTTCTTCTCCGAGGTGAAGACAGTGGTTCGAGCCGACCAGCCGTTCTGGGCAGGCCAGCTCAGCCATCTCGGTGTCGTCCTGGTTGCGATCGGGATTGCCTTTGCCTCCAATCTGGCCAGTCACGCAACGGTGGATCTCGAGCCGGGCGACAGTGCCAATTTCGCCGGGTACACAATCGCCTACGAGTCCCCGTTCCGACGAGTCGAGCCGAACCGGGTGGTCGAGGGAGCCCGCCTGACCGTCATGAAGGATGACCGGGTGGTGGGTGCACTCGAACCGCGGGTCAATCTCTACGGGCCTGACAGCTTCGCTGTTTTCACCCCCGCGGTGATGAGCAGGCCCGCTGGTGACCTCTACGTGACGCTCCGCTCACTGGATTCCGCCCAGGTGAGCCTGAGCCTGGATACCAGCCCACTGGTGTGGATGCTCTGGCTGGGAGGGCTCACCACCGCCGCAGGAGGCGCCTGGTCGTTGGCCGCACGAAGACGAGAACGAGCCACCGCGCTCGAACGTCAAAGCGCCGATGTCTGAGCGTCGGCTCAACACCCTCTTCGTCATAGCCATCGCTGTGATGGCGGTGGCCCTCGGCTTCATGGTCTCGACGACGCCTGACGACGTCGACCGTGCCCAGGCGATCGGCGCCCGGGTCCGATGCCCGGTGTGCCAGGGCGAATCGATAGCCGACTCACCGTCGCAAATGGCGCTGGACATGATGGCCCTGATCACCGAAGAGGTGGCCCAGGGAGCAACCGATGACC
>DATDJH010000117.1:0-2271 GCA_036520635.1 Acidimicrobiia bacterium | reverse complement strand
GAAATTCCCGGCCTTCGAATGGAGGCCCTACACCGGGGAGAACGGGCATTTGACGCACGGGCATATATCGGTAGTTCCGGGCGAAGTGGGCGAGCAGACCCAGGAGTTTGCCGTGGCTCCGGGCCAAGCGATAGGTCAGATCCAGGATGTTGAGATCGGAAAGGAAGAGATGGCGTTCACTGCCGAAGAGGAAGCATTCCTCAAAGAGCTGTTCCGGGTAGTAGTCGAGGACATGGGGTCCAATGCCAAGTTCGCCAAGTCGGCGATTCTGGACATACGGAAGGACATCATCACCCGAGGCGAGTTACAGGCTGCCTTCAAGGATCTACCCAAAGGTGATGTCGACGCCGCGATCGCAGAAGTAGTCAAACGGCTGAACGCCTGACCTCAACCTTCGCTGACGTCCAACCACTCGACGATCTGACCCTGGATCTCTGAGTCGTGGAGCAGGTCGAAGTGCCTCCGCCCGCCCAGAACCTGGGTGTCGGTAGCTTCGATCTTGCGTAGTCGACCCCGCCCGGTTCCGCTGGCTGCCCGAACCATCAAGTCTCCGAACATCGCTCCGACCGGATGGCGGGGGTCCCTGGTGACAACAGCTGCCACAAAGTGGTGTTGCACATCGGGCAACGGCGGAGGGTCGGCTGGGCTGTTCTGGAAGAGGGTGCTCTGTTCGGTCTCGGACCAGTCTCCTGCGACGATGCGCCCAAATCGAAGGTCCTTGATGCCCGCGCTGCGAGCGTCGAGAAATTCAGCCAAAGGGCTGCTTTCGGGAGTTGCCCTGAGGCCCCACGAGACAATGTTGACGGCCTTTTCCAACGGCGCGCCGAGATGTGGCGTAGCGACGGTGATCACGTGATCCAGCCCGTCGATCCATTCGTTGCCTGCCGCCTTTCCGACTTGGCAGGCGCTTCGGATAACCAAACCGCCCATCGAGTGACCGACGAGCGTCACCGACTCGATCGAGACCGGCCAGCAGCGCCACAACTGTTCGAGGATTTCGGCCAAATCGGCACCGTTGTCCGACACGTGGCGACCCGAGTTGTAACGCACCATCACCGGGGTGACAGACGAGTCGGTTGCAAGCCGATCCCACAGACCGGCGCGGCCATCCTTGCTCAGCCAACAATCCTCTGTTCGACCCAATCCGTGGACCAGGACCACGATCCGGGAGGTCGCCGATGGAAAGTCTGCCGTCACGCTGACCGGGGTTAGCTCGACAAGGGCGCCTCCAGGCTGCCGGATGCCCATGTCGATGCGAAGGGCGTTGTCTCGCTGGACGAGCTCGTCGCCCCATGTGGCGTTCACAGCCGCCTGAACCTTGCGTTTGGACGGTGTCTCAATAGAGCTGTCAGCCCGGGCACCCGCCGCGAGCCCGATCGCGGCTCCAACGACTGAGCCGCCCAGGCGGATGACGTCATACAAAGCAGCGATGGTGCCGTCGAACACGCGTCGAGCAGGTTGTCCGGTGGGGCCTGTCCAGCTCAGTGAGCGATCTGCGATAGCTCGGTGCATCCCTTCCACGGGCGCGGTGACCCGTTCGACCACGAGGTCGACCAGGCCGCTCAAACCCCGGACCTCATCGGCCGTCATTCGCTGAACCACGATGAAGACGGTAACGACAGATCGACACAAGGCCGAAGGGGACGGAATACTTGGGGGGATGCGAGCACTAGTTCTCCATGGCCCCGGGGTGGCCCGAGTCGACGATGTGGACCCCCCCACTCCAACGACCGGCTTGGTGGTAGTCGACGTCGAGCGGGTTGGGATCTGTGGCACCGACGTCGAGTTCTTCACAGGGGAAATGGACTATCTCCGCCAGGGCCACACCTCATATCCGCTTCGAATAGGTCACGAATGGGCGGGCCGGGTCACTGCGCTGGGCGACGGCGTGGACCTGACCTGGTTGGGAAAGCGTGTCACCGGCGACACGATGCTTGGTTGTGGGACGTGCGACCGATGTCTGAGCGGGCGTCATCATGTTTGCGAATCCCGTCAAGAAATCGGGGTTCGCGGAGGCTGGCCGGGTGCGTTGGCTGAGCAATTGGCCGTCCCTGAGTCTGCCCTCTACGAGGTCCCAGAGCAGGTTTCGTCGGCGGCCGCGGCGCTAGTTGAGCCTGGGGGTTGCGCCGTCCGTGCATTGAACGGGACTGCACTCCAAGCGGGACAACGCTTACTGATCTTCGGCCCGGGGACGATCGGGCTTCTTGTGGCCCAATTCGCGATCGCCCGAGGCATAGAAGTCCACATGGTTGGCGTCGAGAGTGCGGGCCT
>DATDJH010000116.1:0-7884 GCA_036520635.1 Acidimicrobiia bacterium | reverse complement strand
GGAGAGAGAGCCGAGCAGCGCCCCCTGAACCAACGAGTAGAACACCCCGGTGAGGACAACCAGTTTCGGCCTGGCCACTGTGGCGATCAACAGGGCGATCATGGTCACTGCCAGGAGCCAATACCAGCGTTGGACCGCGGCAGCGTTGGCCCATCCGTAGGCCGCCCCGGCCATCACCAGGGCGAGAAGCACGATCGTTGAGAGGATCACCGATCCGATCGACATCGTGGAGCGCCCGTCAGCTGGAGGAGTGGGAGTGGTTTGTAGCGCGGAGTCAGCCGTGGCCGTGCCGAACCGCCTTTCGAGAACAGGGTTTGCCATGAGCCGAGTGTATTTGTCGGTCGGCTGCAGACAGCGGTCTTGGCGTCGGCCTGGGTATCTGGCCTCTGGCCGGCCGTACACTCGTCAACTGATGACACCAATCGCCATCACCCGCGCCGCGGATGTCCTCCCCGAGGCCGAGGTTGTCGCGCTCCAACCGCTGATCGACGAGATCGACTGGTGGAAGAAGGAGCGCAACGCGATCGTCGCTGCTCACAACTACATGACGCCGGACATCTATCACCTGGCGGCAGATATCAAGGGCGACTCACTCGCACTCGCTCAGATCGCGGTTGACACGGAGGCGGACGTCATCGTCCTGGCCGGGGTCCACTTCATGGCCGAGACCGCCAAGATCATCAACCCCCAAAAAATGGTGCTCATCCCGGATCTGCGCGCCGGCTGCTCTCTCGCCGACGGGATCACCGGAGCCGACGTCCGCGCGCTGAGAGACCAACACCCCGGCGTCCCCGTGGTCACTTACGTCAACACCTCGGCCGAGGTCAAGGCCGAGTCCGACATCACCTGCACCTCGAGTAACGCCGTTGCCGTGGTCGAGTCCCTCGGTGTCGACAAGGTCATCTTCACTCCGGACCAGTATCTGGGGAGATGGGTGGCAACCCAGACCGACGTGGAAGTCGTCCTCTGGGAGGGGTCCTGCATCGTCCACGAGCGCTTCACCGGCGAGGAGATTGCCGACTATCGCCGAGGGAACAACGGGATCAAGGTGATCGCTCATCCTGAATGCCCGCCGGACGTGCTGGCCGAGGCGGATTACGTGGGCTCAACCCACGGCATGATCCAGTGGGTCACCACCAACCAGCCGGATCGGGTGATGATGATCACCGAGTGCTCGATGGCTGACAACGTGGCGAGCCAGACACCGAACACCGAGTACGTCCGCCCCTGCAACCTCTGTCCTCACATGAAGCGGATCACACTCGAGAACATCAGGGATTCGCTGGTCACCCTGACCCACCAGATCGAGATCGATCCTGCAATCGCCGAGCGAGCCCGTGCCGCCGTCTCCCGAATGCTCGAAGTCGGCCGCCAGGACTAGAACTATCCAATGACGGATATCACGCGCCTCGACGCCCCCCTTGTCGTCGGCGCCGGCGTGGCCGGACTGACCGTGGCGCTCGGGCTTCCCCGTGCCTACGTCATGTCGGCGCCGGAGATGGGCTCCACCTGGTGGGCCCAGGGGGGTATCGCAGTAGCCCTTTCGGAAGAGGATTCCCCACAGCAACACGCCGAGGACACCGTCAACGTATCCGGTGGCCTTGCAGTCAGGAATGTCGTCGACGTCCTCACCAAGGGAGGCCCGGCGGCGATTGAGAACCTGATCCGACTCGGTGCCGAGTTCGACCGGGATGATGATGGCGGCCTCTCACTTGGACAGGAAGGAGGGCACCTGCGGAGAAGGGTGGTCCACGCCGACGGGGATGCCACCGGGGCCGAGGTGATGCGAGCCCTGACTGCGGCTGTGGTAGCCACCGATCGCATCGAGATAATCGAGCGCAGGGTCGTGGATTTGGTGATGGCGGACAATCGCGTGGCCGGCGTGATTACTGCCGACGGGAAGAATCGTGAGGTGGTCCTGGCTCCAGCGGTGGTGCTCGCCACCGGCGGTGCGGGCCGTCTCTATTCACGGACCACGAACCCACCGGGCGTGACGGGAGACGGCATCGCCATGGCAGGCCGGGTCGGCGCACGACTGGCCGATCTCGAATTCGTCCAGTTCCACCCCACTGCGTTGCTGGCGGGCAAGGACCCGATGCCGCTGCTAACCGAAGCCTTGCGGGGTGAAGGGGCGATCCTGGTCGATGCCCACGGACGCCGGTTCATGGACCAATACCACCCGATGGCGGAGCTCGCCCCACGGGACATCGTCGCCAGGGCCATCTTCTGGCAATACGACAAGGGTATGGGCGCCTATCTCGATGCTCGCTCGCTGGTGAACTTTGCCGATCGATTTCCAACGGTCAACGCTCACGCCCACTCGGTGGGGCTTGACCCGGAGCAGGACCTTCTTCCGGTGTCGCCGGCAGCCCACTATTACATGGGTGGCATTGACACAGATTCCAGTGGTCGGACATCGATCCAGGGCCTGTGGGCCGTGGGGGAGTGCAGTTCGAGTGGTGTCCACGGGGCGAACCGGTTGGCCTCCAACTCATTGCTCGAAGGCCTTGTGTTTGGGGCGAGAGCGTCGGACGATGTTGGCCGCAACCTGGTCGAGCCCGATGGTGAGCCAATAGCGCCCAAAGAGGCGTTCGACCTGCCCTTGGTGGCCGGGCCTGCACTTGAGGAATTGCGCCAGATCATGTGGGATCGGGTAGGACTGGTGCGGACTGGTGCCGGGCTTTGGGAGGCACGCAATCACCTTCTGGAATTGGAGAACGTCCTTCGGCGAACAATCGCCGGCCGGGTGGCGGCGGACCTCTCCTTGATGGTGGTGCTTGCGGCCCTGCGCAGAAGTGAGTCCCGAGGCGGGCACTATCGGGCCGACTACCCCGAGCCGGACCCGATGCAGGAGCATCGGACGCTCATCGACCCGACCCGCGCCGACCTCGTGGCGGTCACGTGATCGATCCTGCTGCATACACCGACCTTGTGGGGCGTGCATTGGCCGAGGACCTCGGTGTGGCGGGCGACCTCACCACCGATGCCTGCATTCCCGAGGAGGCGGAGGCCCACGCAGAGCTTGTCGCTCGTGGAGGGGGGATCCTTGCCGGTCTGGAGGTCGCCGAATATGTGTTCCATGCAATTGATCCGGCGACGGATTTTGCGCCAATGGCGTCGGATGGGGCTCAGGTGTTCGCGGGTCAAACCGTCGCCGCGGTCGCCGGCCTGGCCAGATCCCTACTTCGAGCTGAGAGAACGGCGCTGAACATCCTGTGCCGGATGTCCGGTGTTGCCACCACCACCGCACGATTTGTCGCTGCTGTCGAGGGAACTGGCGCTCGGATCACCGATACCCGCAAGACGATGCCGGGGATGAGGCTGCTCGACAAGTACTCGGTTTCGATGGGAGGTGGCATCAACCATCGCCTCGGCCTCTACGACGCAGTGTTGATCAAGGACAACCACATCGCCGCCATTGGCGGCATCGAATCGGCTGTGACAGCGGCGCGGGATCGGGTTGGGCCCGACGTCACCATCGAGGTCGAGGTCGAGACCCTCGATCAGCTCAAAGTTGTGCTGGGCACCGACGCCGATCGGGTGCTCCTCGACAACATGGGTGTCGAGACGCTGAAGCTTGCTGTCGAGATGACGGATGGCCGGCTGGTCACCGAGGCGTCTGGAGGGGTGACCCTCGAAAACGTCCGGTCGATCGCCCTGACCGGGGTCGACATCATCTCCGTGGGTTGGATCACCCACTCCGCCCCTCAGATGGACCTTGCCCTCGATTTCTTGACGTGACGCCTCGCGCGTAATTTGGCCACCACATGAGCAAACAACCAGTTCGCGTTGCCGTCACCGGTGCCGCCGGCCAGATCGGGTACAGCCTTTTGTTCAGGGTGGCCGCTGGTGAGATGCTCGGCCAAGACCAGCCGATCAGCCTTCAGATGCTCGAAATCACGCCGGCACTTGGCGCTCTCGAGGGCGTCGCGATGGAGCTCGACGACTGCGCATTTCCCCTCCTCGCCGGGGTGACGATGACCGATGACCCGGAGCAAGCATTCGAGGATGCGGACGTCGCCCTCCTCGTCGGGGCCATGCCCCGCAAGGCTGGGATGGAGCGCTCCGACCTGCTTTCAGCCAACGGGGCGATCTTCACCGTTCAGGGGCGTGCTCTGGCGGCGGCAGCGAAGCCCGATGTCAGAGTTCTGGTGGTGGGGAACCCGGCGAACACCAACGCTCTGATCGCAATGAACAGCGCCGAGGGCCTCGACCCGAGGAGATTCACCGCCATGACGCGTCTGGACCACAACCGGGCGATCAGTCAGCTGGCGATACGGGTCGATCGCACCGTCGAGTCGGTGAAGAAGATGACGATCTGGGGGAACCACTCTTCGACCCAGTATCCGGACCTATTCAATTGTGAGGTCGACGGCGCCCAGGCCTATCAGCTCGTTGGAGACCACTCATGGGTCAACGATGTCTTCATACCGAGCGTGGCCGGTCGGGGAGCGGCGATCATCGCCGCCCGGGGAGCTTCGTCGGCCGGTTCGGCGGCCAACGCCGCTATCTCGCACATTCGTGACTGGGTGTTGGGGACTCCAGATGGCGACTGGGTCTCTATGGGTGTCCCGTCCGACGGTTCCTACGGAGTGCCCGAAGGCCTGGTTTCCTCGTTCCCGTGCGTCTGTCGGGATGGCGAATGGGGAATCGTGAGCGGGCTCGAGGTCGACGACTACTCGAGATCCAAAATCGAGGCGTCCGTGGCCGAGCTCATCGAAGAGCGGGATGCAGTCACCGCGCTGGGTTTGATCTGAGGACTGGCCTCAGGTCACTACTCCAGGCTCGAGGTGGAAGACGGCGTCCTCTTCCCACTGCACCGAGCCATTCCACCAGAGGAATCCGGTCCGCCATTGGTGATCCATGATCACCTTGACCCCGAGCCAATCCCTGTTGGCACCGAGGTTCTCCCTATTGTCCGAGGGCCAACCGTTGGCGATCAGGAACCACTTCCCGCCGGTGCAGGTCAGGCCCGGCTCAGCCGCGGTGGCTGGCCGATAGATCTGACGATTGAGACCTTCGGTCCCCGCAGCATCGGACTGGTAAACCCATAGCTGCTTGACGGAATTGCCGGTGGAGCCGTTCAGAGCGCCCGCAGCGGCCTCGATGATGCGACAGTCGGCGTCGGGGTTGTCCCCAGCAGCGCTGCCGACCCGCCCCCCTTCCCGGACGGCAGAGGTCATTGAGATCCGATCCGCGAATCCGGTGCCCCACTCATAGGCTCCGAGCGCGAGCATCAACAGGATCATGAAGGAGAAGGCGAATTCGATGGCGGCGACTCCGCGGTCTCTTCTCATGGGATCAACCGCACCGGGTTACCGATGACCCGGGCCCTCCAGGTGGTGCGCTCGGTAGGCAGACTCAGATCCAACTCCATCTTCCAGAAGCAGTCCGAGCCGTTGCACATGTCCGCAGGATCGTCGGGGAGGTCGATGACGGCCACGATCCATTGCTCGTTGTAAACGCGATGATCGGGGTTCTTGTTCTCGTCCGTCGTCTGCCATGTGCAGGGCTGATTGCTGTGAGCCGCCTGGGTCTGGGCCGTGAGATTGTGGTTCCACACCGTCCAACTGCAGTTGACCGGCCCGTTGGGGGAGAGCAGGGTCATGAACGAGTTTTGGTCGGCATCGCCCGGGTCGTAGAACTGGAGTTCGAGCTTCTTGCCTGCGTGGATATCGTCGATCTCGGCGATGTACAACTGGCTGTTCTGGACCAAGTCGTTGGACCAGATCGACATGTCGTTGATCCCATAGACACGAGGCTGTTGTGGGCCACTGCCAACGTTGGCTCGGACTGAGTAGTGATTGCTGGCTATGCCCACTCCGGTGGTGGTTACGTGGAGGACATAGATGCCCGGGGTCAGCGAGCCATTGATGGTGCAGAGATTTACCCACTGATCCTGGTTGGCGCCGGTGTCCGGGGCAAAAGAGGCCGAGCAGCCACCGACCAGCGGGTTGTCGGTGGGGTCGAGCGGAGTGTTGTCCACCATGTGTAGCTCGTAGTTGGTGGTGGGGCCGGTGCCGTTGCCAATCGAGAAGTCTCCGGTCCCCTGATCCTGGGGTCTTCGATTGAATGTTGGGTCGTAAAGGTCGACAGACAGAGTGGTCGAAGTGCCGAAGACCTCGATTCCGTAGTAGTACCCCGAGTAGGCACCGCCCCGGTTGAAGTCACTGTTCCCCGTCGAACAGGACGAGTTGGTGGCCGGCACCCGGCACTGGGTGGAATAGGGGTCGCCGTGTTCCTTGTGAATGAACGGGGCCGAGATCGCAGCCCAGCTGTCGCCGACACTGGGGCACCCGAAGCAGTTGTTGGGATTGCCCAGGGGCACCGGTTTGATGTATTCGGCGGTGGCTTCTCTTGTGATGTCGAAGTGGTCGAAGCCGAGCACCTTTAGGAAGAAGGACGGGACCGTGATGCTCAACTCGGCGTGCAGCTTGTTGTCCGCCAGCGGGGTGACCACGAGCCCGTCCGGGTCGAAGCCGTTGGCAACCGTGGCGTCTTCGGCATCAATGGTGGCCTGGGCAATGAATCCGGGAAGGTTGACTACACCAGCCAGGGCGGCCGAATCGACTGTCTTTTGGGCCCGAGCGGTGTTCAGGTAGATCCAGCCCAGGTCGATTCCGAAACCCGCCATTCCGATCAGGAGGACCAGCGTGATGGCGAGCCAAACCAGGGCAATGCCCTCGTCTTGCTTCCACCGTTTCATTCGAATGCCTCCGGTTCGATTCGCTGGAGAGCGGTTCGGCTCACGTTGATCGTTCCCCGCCATGGGGGCAAGCCGGTGATCCAGTTGTGGGTGGTGTCGAGGGTGACGCCCAGGATGTCCAGCTTGGTGGTCGGGCCGACCGTCACGTTGCGGCTGGTGCTGGGCCACTGCTCCGAGATGTTCCAATCGAGAGCAGCGCACGTGCTTGGGTCGCCTGACGGCTTCAGGCTCCAGGTGTTCACGGCTCCCACCACGGGGTTGCCGGTGGCCTCGTTCGCTTTGAAGATGCTGATGGTCATGCCCGAAAGATTTGATGCACTGAATCCGGCCACGATGCTCTGGACGATGTGGCAGTCGGCTTCCGGATCATTCCCGGCGAGCGCCCCGACCCGGGCCGCGTCACGTGCGGTGAACGAGACCGTGAGAAAGTCCTTGAATGCGAGCCCAAGCTCGAGAAGGGTCACCGTCAACAGGATCATCAACGGGAAGATCAGGGCGGCCTCAACCATGGTCGCGCCGCGGTTCTTGTCTCCCTTGCCCATTTTTGCCCCTGACGTGGCCACCAGCCGTGGTCACTGACACAACATTATCCGACCCACGCCGCTTGGTATCCAGGGACCCCCTCGTTTTTACGCGAACTGACTAGTCGGTGTCAGTATTCGACGTCGAGGTCCACAGTCGCCAGGTTCCACTGCTGAATTGCCGATTGATGCATCATCAACTTGGCGAGATTGCCCGAGACTTTGACCTTCCCGGTCATAAAAGCGGTTTGGGTGTTCAACTCACCCTTCGAGATCGCGGTGGCCGTGTCATAGGTCTGTCGTACCGTGACGTCGGGACTTTCCAAGGTTCCAACTGCCATCGTCGAGTTACCGCCACTCGACTTCAGGTAGTACTCGGCGTCGCCTTCAGGGCCGTCGCTGACCTCGAATTGGATGCCAAGCTCGGCCGATCCGATGGCGTTCTTGAATCCCGGGTGCTGGCCGAGGGCGGCGGTCACCTCCGCGGCCCACTCTTCACTGAGGAACTTGGACAAAGCGCTGTCTCCTTGATGGCTCTGGAACGGCGAATCGTACTAGCCGGTCAGACTTTGACCGAAGGCCCACTTCGACGGTTCAGATCAACTTGGCGATCGAGGTTTCTGCCCCCCGGGAGAGCCTGGTGAGGGGCTCGCGGGG
>DATDJH010000115.1:0-3219 GCA_036520635.1 Acidimicrobiia bacterium | reverse complement strand
CTGGCCTCTCGAAACTAGGAGATCACGGAGCAGATCAGGACGGTCCGAGATGATCCCATCGACTCCCATGTCGAGATAGGACTCCATCTCGGCCGGGTCATTGACAGTCCACACGTGGACCTGAAGTCCGTTGTTGTGCGCGGTGTCGACAAGCTTCTTGTCGACCACCTTGATCCCGCGGACCTGTGTCGGCAATTGCAGTGCGCTCGCCTGGCCACCGGCCCCCCGGCCCACCCTGGAAGTGAGCAGCCACATCCGGCTCAGCATCGGCCCGGACGAAGTTGCAACCCTGCCCCCGGTGGCGCTTCGGAACTCGTCCAGGCGCTGGTCCGAGAAGGAGCCGACGATCAATCGGTCGTGAAGTGCGAGCCTCTCGATCAGTGCGGCCAAGAGATCGACCTGACCATCGCCTTTCAAGTCGACCACAAACGACACTTCGGGCAACGTGGTGACTGCCTCCTCGAGACTGGGCACTGACACTCCAGCCCCCCGAAATGGGTACCCGCCTGCGGCGTTATGGCGAAATCCGGCGTCCAGGCTCGCCAACTCCTCGAAACCGAAGTTGCTCACGGATCCTGTGCCGTCGGTTGTTCGGTCGACGGTGTCGTCGTGAATGCAGACCAGCACACCGTCTGCGGTCACATGGAGATCGGTCTCCAGGAAGCGAAAACCAAGCGCAACTGCCTGGGAAAACGCCTCCATCGTGTTCTCCGGCCAGAGCTCCCGGCTTCCCCGGTGGGCTATGGCGATGGGCGGGGCCCAATGCGATGGGATCATATGTCGGCCAAAATAATGGACCCCGCCAGAGGCGGGGCCCACCAAATTCCCGGTTGAATGGCTCTCAGATGGCCACGCGGTCCTTGAGACCCTTGGACGCAGCGAAGTGCGCATAATTCTTCGCCGGAATCGTGATGGTTTGCCCGGTTGCGGGGTTGCGGCCCATGCGTGCCGAACGGGACTTGAGGCTGAAGTTGCCGAATCCGGTGATATTCACCTTGCGCCCGGCATCGAGCTCGATGGCGATAATGCCTTCGCCATCCTTGGTTGAGAAGATGATGTCGATGATCTCGGCGGCCTTCGCCTTGGAGACATCTGCCTTGTCGGCGAGTTTGTCCGCCATCTCGGATTTGTTCACGGCCCCTCCTTGTGGGTCGACGATTGGGCCTGTCGCTTAGCGACGATGAGGCCACGTTAGGCGAAAACCCGGAAAGTTCCGATCATTACTGGTTTTTAGTCTCAAGTCGCAGGTCACAAGCCAAAGAATCTTGCCTGAGACTTGAGACTTGAGACAGGGGACTCAAGACTTGACCAGGTACAGCTCCAGGGTGAGCCGGCCCGCCTGGCCGTGACCGAGAGCGACCGCCACCTCCGAGTTGAGCCAAGAGAGATCCTCATTGCCGGTCTGAAAGGTGACCAGCTCCTTGGGGTCGGCCGACTGATCAGGGTTTGCGATGGAGACCCCTCGTGCGGTGTAGGCCACTGACTCACGCTTCTCCCCGATCACCCCAAAGATGACCAGATCCATGTTCCCGTCCTCGCGGACCGTCGCGTGGTCGATCCCCACCACCGGGCGCTCGCCCTCCCAATGGGGCCCCACAGCCACGCCTTCGAACGGAAAGTCGATCCTCATCCCCTGAGGCGCTTTGCCCAGGATCTTCATCCCAAGGCTGGCGTCGATGCTGCAGAACTTCTCCAATTCGGGCAATGGTCCTCCACGTCTGGTTGGCGATCGACGCTAGCGACCTTCTCGGGAGCGACGGAGAAGGTCGCGAACCTCGTCGTTGGTGGTCTGAGAGAAATCGCGGTACCACGCCCCGACCGCCATGAAGCGCTGTGGCCTCTGGAGAACCACCACCTGATCGGCAACTTTCGCGACCTTGCGAATCGAGTCGGCGGGCGCGACCGGCACCGCCACCCACACCTCTCTGGCCCGTCCGGCTCGGGCGATGTCAATGGCCGCCAGGGCCGTCGAACCGGTAGCGAGGCCATCATCAGTGACGATGACGGTGCGCCCGGCGTGTTCGATTGGCGCCGCCACCTCGCGATAGATGCCGACCCGGGCCTCGAGCTCGGCTGTCTCGGCGGCTACCACCGCCTGGAAGGCCGCCTCGGTGATTCCGGCGGCCCTCATCACCTCACGATTTCGCACCACCACGCCCCGCTCACCCACCGCCCCCATCGCCAACTCGACCTGATAGGGAACTCCGACCTTTCGCACCACCAGCACGTCGAGGTCACATTCGAGGGCTTTTGCCACTTCGAAGCCGGTCGGCACGCCACCTCTGGGAAGCGCCGCCACCAGCGGATCAATCGGATTGCGCTCGGCGACCGCCCGCCCGAGCAGCTCTCCAGCTTCCCGGCGGTCGGCGAATCTCACGACTCAGCCGTATCTGGCCGCGTACCGGGCCAGCCAGGGCATGACCTGGGACAGATATTGCTCGGTCTCCCCCATGGGAAGGGTCCTGGCGGCGTAATTCATCAACATGATCTGGCGGGCGGCATGAAAGCCATCCAACTGCTCGTGATCTTCCAGAGGCCAGGGCGCGATCTCCTCATATCCCTTGCGGAACGCGTCCTGGATGTGGTCGGCTCGGTCGTTGGTCCGCGACGAGTAGAGGCAGACGGAGATGTCCTGGGCAGGAAGGGCGATCATCACGTCCTCGAAGTCGAAGGCGTAGAGCCTGGTGCGCACGGTGTGCACGTTCCATTCGTGCAGGTCTCCATGCACCACCTGCGGGTTGCCCGCCTCCCAGGAGGCCTCGAGCACGTTGGTCGCAGCCTGGCCCGCCTTGTCGATGATGGTTCGTCGACCGGGGCTGAAGAGATGGTCGAAACGAGCGTCGTAGATGATGACCGGATCGAGGCCCTTGTCGTAATAGAAGCTGCGGTCCCAATGCCGCATCCCCTCGGGATGCTCGGGCTTCCACTTCTTCCCGTGTTCCTGGAGAGCCGCGCACATGGCACCCAGCAATCGATATCCGAACGCACCTGCACCGTCGGCGAGGGGAGTTCCAGGGACCCAGGAGAAGAGCACGCAGGGCCGGGTCAACTCGCTCTCCGGCTCCCGGGCATCAACGATCAAGGCCCCGTACCCCGTCGGGATCGGATTCACGACGTCGAGCTCCGTCTCCTTGTTGAGGGCCGAGAGCCAGGCCACCTCGAACTCGATGTTGGCCCTCGAATTGCCGAATGGGTCGCCAGATGCTCCAGCTCCCTAAC
>DATDJH010000114.1:0-2901 GCA_036520635.1 Acidimicrobiia bacterium | reverse complement strand
GGCCGCTCCGAGGACCGGCGGGCCGTCGTTGGTGATCAGGCGCCCGATTCCTGTGATCAGCAGGTCCGTCATCCGGTGTGCCCGGAGACCACCGCCTCGATCTCACCCGATCCGATCAATTCCGCAACCGTCTCGATCTCTGCGGCCAGTGATCGGTCTTCGGTCAATGGTGGGACATGCAACCTGATCAGGGCTGCTACCGCCGAGGTGCCGGGTGCGGGGCGCAGCGGCCGCCGGTATTCGAGGGCCTGGGTGGCGCAGAGCATCTCAACTGCCAGCACCCTGCGGGTGTTGTCGAGGACCGGGAACAGCTTCCGCCCCGCGCCCCAACCCATCGAGACGTGGTCTTCCTGCATCCCGGAGGTGGGAATCGACTCCACCGAGGCGGGATGAGAGAGAACCCGGTTCTCGGCGACCAGGGCCGCCTGGGTGTACTGGCTGATCATGTAACCGGAGTTCACGCCGGGATCCGGCGACAGGAAGGCAGGGAGTCCGGCCGAGCGGGTCGGGTCCAGCATGCGGTCGGTCCGCCGCTCCGAGATCGAACCCAGTTCGGTGACCGCAATCGCACAGAAGTCGAGGACAAAGGCGAGGGGCTGGCCGTGGAAGTTGCCCGCCGAGATCACTTCGGCTGTGTCGGGGAAGACGATCGGATTGTCGACCACGGACCCGATCTCGATGTCGAGGACTCCTGCCATGTGGTTGAGCGTGTCGGCCACCGCGCCGTGCACCTGAGGGGCACAGCGCAATGAGTACGCGTCTTGAACCGCGTGGTGGAAGTCGTCGGCGTGGCTAGCCCCGATCCCACTGCCTTCGAGGAGGGCGGCAATCCGACGAGCTGATCGGCTCTGCCCGGGGTGAGGCCGCAGGCCGTGGACCTCGGGCCGGAACGGGCGAGAACTGCCCATCACCGCCTCAACGGTGAGGGCGCAGGCCACGTCCGCAGCCAGCAGGAGGGTGTTGGCTTGATCATGGGCGAGGACCCCCATCGCGGCCATTCCCTCGGTCCCGTTCAACAGTGACAGGCCTTCCTTGGTGTGAAGGCGCAGCGGTTCGAGGCCTGCCCTCGTTAGGGCTTCTGCGCCGGTGAGGATCTCGCCGCCCCAACGGACCTCGCCCTCACCGATCAAGGGGAGCGCGAGGTGGGCGAAAGGTGCCAGGTCCCCGGAGGCACCGACCGAGCCCTGGGAGGGGACAAGGGGCAGAATGCCCCGGTTGAGCATCTCGATCAGGCGCTCGACGATCTCCGGCCGAACCCCGGAATGGCCCTGGGACAGGGTCCGCGCTCGGAGCAGAAGCATCGCCCGGACCACGGTGTCGGGAAGCGGGTCTCCCACGCCTGCGGCGTGGGAGCGAACGAGGTTGTATTGAAGGGCCTCCGTCTGATCACGGCCGATATGGGTGGATGCCAGGGCCCCGAATCCGGTGGTGATCCCGTAGACAACCTCGCTCGAGTCGACGGCAGCCTCGACGACGTCCCTTGAAGGTTTCATGCGGCCGGCCAGGTTGTGGCCCGTTGCCACGGTGACCCCGTCGCGGGCGACGGCGATCACATCGGCTCGGGTCAGGGGATTGCCGTCGATGACGATGCTGCTCACGCTCACTCACGGTACATATTGGATTCCAGGGAAGCCCATAACTTCCGATACCGTTGTCTATGGAAATGACGGATCTCACACCACTCCTGACCCAGCCCGGCGCTTCGGTTGCAGTGATCGGCGCCACCGATCATCCCTCGAAGTACGGCGGGATCATCTACCGGGATCTAAAAACCAAGGGTTACAAGGTGTTTGCCGTCAATCCGTACCGAGAGACCGTCGATGGCGACCCCTGCTGGCACTCGGTCCTCGACCTGCCAGAAAAGCCAACCATCGCCGATTTCGTGATTCCGGCGGCGCGGGGCCTGCTCGTGCTCGACGAATGTGAGAAGGCCGGAATCCAAAACATCTGGATCCAGCCCGGGGCGGAGTCACCAGAGTTGGAGAAACGACTTGCCAGCGGCCCGTTCGTCTGGCTGACCCGAGCCTGCATCATGGTGCGGGCCGGGTACGCGGCCGCTCTGGGAGGCTAGATCCTCCCGGCGAATAGCTCCCTGGCGATGATGTTGCGCTGGATCTCGGAGGTCCCTTCGTAGATCCGGGGCGCCCGAACCTCGGTGTAGAGATGGGCGAGCGTGGAGCCTGCTTCCAGCCCTCTCGCTCCCAGTACCTGGATCGCAACATCAACAGCCTTTTGGGCGGTTTCGGTGGCAAAGAGCTTGGCCATCGCCGCCTTCCCGGTGAGGGTGTCCCGGTCACCCGAGTCATGGGCTTCCGCTGCCGAGTAGACCAGGTGGGCCGCCGCCTCGATGGCGAGCCTCACATCAGCCAGCTGATGGGAAACCCCCTGGAAATCAGAGATCGGCGTCCCAAAAGCGGTCCTCGTGGTGGCATGGTCGACCGCGATGCTGAGGGCAGATTCGGCCATCCCAAGGGCGAAGGCCCCGACGCTGGGGCGGAACAGATCGAGGGTTTGCATCGCCACCCGGAATCCGTGGTCCACTTCGCCAAGAACCGCGGTGGGTGACACCGGCACACCATCGAAGGTCAACTTCCCGAGGGGATGAGGGGAAATCATCGGAATCCTCTCGCCCGTCAAACCTGGGCTGTCCCCGGCGACTACGAAGGCGGTGATTCCGCGGGAGCCGGCGCCCTCGCTGGTCCTGGCGAAGACGGTGTAAACGTCCGCGTCCGGCGCGTTTGAGATGTATGCCTTTTCACCGGTGATTCGGTAGCCGTCACCGTCGAGCTCGGCCTTCGTGGCCAATGCCGCGGCATCCGAGCCGGCTCCCGGCTCGGTCAGCGCAAACGCAGCAACTGCATCCCCGGTTCGAATCGCCGGAATCCACTCTTCCCGAACGGC
>DATDJH010000113.1:0-3326 GCA_036520635.1 Acidimicrobiia bacterium | reverse complement strand
ACCCGGGCGCCGAACACTCCAAACGAAGGGCGCCGGGCCCAGGCCTTCAAGACCGAGGCAAATTCCGGCTGCCGGGGGCTGTTGATGACCCACTGGAAGTAGTTGTAGTTGACCGACCGCTTGAAGGAGTCGAGGCCTTGTTCGAGCAAGGTCGACGTGTTGCGGGCCGCGAATCGGGCCCAGAACTGCGATGGCATGAGAACGCCACCCGCCTCCTCGATCTCGGCCACCATCGAGTCGAGTTGGTCAGAGTCGAGGTGCACGGAGCGCAGGCGACGGCATCACTCCGACCCTACCGGGGCCGTAGGCGCCTTACGGCCCGGCCAGTTGCCCGACGAAGACGATGAGTTGCACAGTTCCCTCAACCCGATCGCCGGGGGCCGGGTTGGTGCTGACGATGCGGTCGACCTGGGCAGCATCGGTGACATCGGTCTTCTGCTGGACCAGGCTGAGCTTGACTCCGGTCTCCAACTCGAACTCCCGGATCGCCTCGAGCGCATCGTCGACGGTCATCCCAATCAAGGAAAGCATCTCGCCAACCGGAGTCTCACCCGTGGAGACCCAAATGGTGATGACCGAGCCCTGACGAACTGTTGACCCGGGTTCGACACTTTGATTGACGACCATTCCCTCGGGCTCCAGGGACGCGATCTCGACAACGTCTGCGTTCAACTTCGCATCGCGCAGTCGGGATTCGGCTTCCGACTGCTCGAGGCCCACGACAGAGGGGACCTGTGTCGGCGGCGGGATCAGGTACTTCTCGATGTTGGACGGCTCAGGCGGGAAGTCAGTGATCGGTAGGTCTTGCATGACGTAGCTCATGAACTCCGCCCAGATCGGAGCGGGCACCGAGCCACCAAAGACCCTCGAATAGCGTTGTCCGTGGATCACTACATCGGTCAGGGGCACCTGTTGGGCTTCGTAGCCGACCCAGACAGCGGTGCTGAATTCTGGTGTGTACCCGACATACCAGGCGTCGAGATAGCTCTGGTGGGTCCCGGTCTTTCCACCCTGGGGACGCCCGATGTTGGCATTGGGGGCAGTTCCCGAGCCGGTCGGGACCTTGGAGAGGGCGCGATGGGCGGCGGCGAAGATCGCAGGATCAGCCACCTGGGTCTGCTCGATTTCGTGCTCATAGATGACATTGCCCGAGCCGTCGAGGATCCTCGAGATGACGTAGTCGTTGGCGTGAAGTCCGTCGGTTGCGAAGTTGGAATAGGCGTTGGCCATCTCCAGGGTGCTAACCGCGGAGCTGCCAAGCACGATCGACAGGACCGGGTCGAGCGGAGATTCGTCGACGCCCATGCTCTTGGCCACGTTGACAATGTTCTCCGGTCCGACTTCCAGCGAGAGTTGTGCGTAGACCGCGTTGACCGAGTTGTAGGTCGCCTGCTCGAGAGTGATGACTCCGTAGGAGGATCCGGCGTTGTGAACCGTCCAGATGTTCGATCCGTTCGGTGCACAGGGGAAGGGGCACTCGATCTCGATCGGGCTCTCGCCACTCCAGGTGTGACCCATCGTGTAACCCTGCTCCAGGGCGGCCACCAGGCCAAAAGGTTTGAAGGAAGATCCGGGGTTGCGTCGGCCCTGAACTGCGAGATCGAACTGGGAGAACTCGAAGGGGAGGCCTGAGGCCATCACCTTCACGGCGCCGGTGTGGTTGTCCACCATTGTCATGGCGCCGGTCGGAACACACGAGTGGGTCTCGGCGTAAGTCGCAAGGAAGGCGTCGGTCTCGTTGGGCAGGATCCCCTTGCAGGCGGCGACGTTCTGCTCGTACGGCGGTAGTGGCATCCAGGAGGCGAGGATCTCGTTGGCCTTCTTCTGCAAGCCGAGGTCGATAGTGGTGAAGACCTGGAGGCCGCCGCCGCCGTCACAGGCAACATCATCGGCCGGGCACCCGAATATCGCCTTCTTGCGGTCCTCCGGAGTTGCCCCGAGGAAGGCGAACTCGTCACTGTTGAGCAACTGGCGCTTGACCTCGGCGACCACGTGATCGGCCTCACCCCGACGGAGAGGGGCTTCGATGACTCCAAGCGGTTGTAGCACGGCGTGGTCGGCCTCGGCGGTCGTCAGCCAACCGTCCTGCTCCATCTCCCTGATGACGTCATCGCGCCTCTCCAGGGTGATCTCCGGTCGCCGACGCGGGTTGTAGAGCGAAGGGTTGCGCACCAGAACTGCCAGGGTCGCCGCCTCGCTGGCGTCCAGCTGGTTCAACTCCTTACCGAAGAACTCCACAGCTGCCGTCTGCACCCCATAGGCGCCGGCTCCGAAGTAAACCGAGTTCATGTAGTACTCGAGGATCCGCTCTTTGGGGAAGCGACGTTCCAGCTCCGCGGACACGAAGGCCTCATTGATCTTGCGGCGAATGCTGACCTCTGAGCCGACGAAGGCGTTCTTCACCACCTGCTGGGTGATGGTCGACCCACCTCTTGTCGTGTCGTAGATCAGGTTGTCGATCGCTGCGGAGACGATGGCGGAAAAGTCGACACCAGAGTGCTCGAAGAACTCGGAGTCCTCTGCGGCGAGGATGGCGTGAACGAGTACCTCAGGGACTTCCTCATAGGGCACGGGCTCGGAGTTGCGACCGTCGTGAAGCTCGGCGAGCACCTCTCCCGAATCGGCGTAGATCCTGCTCACCCGGCTCAGGTCGGGGAGCGTGAGCTCCATCGAGCGCGTATCGGGTACCCAATCGTCCTTGATGCCCTCAAAGGTCCCATAGGCAGAGTTTGTCCCTAGGAACGCGAACAAACCGACCCAACCCGCAAGGAGAAGGGACATGGAGAGCAGCGTGGCGAGGGCACCGAACCAACGGCCCCTACGCTCCCGCGCCTCGATCTGATGTATGAGGGCTTTCCTGGCCATCTGGGGGGATTGGACGTCTCGGGTGTCGCGAGAGTTCCCGACCTACGATCCTTGGGAGATGTCAGGATACCCCGACTATGGATGAAAGCCGGCGCACCTCCAGCGACATCGAGGTCGAGATCCTGCACGAGGAGCCGGCAGATCCGCAGAGGATTGGGGCACCAGGTGAGTACCCGTTCACCCGCGGCCCCCACTCAACGATGTACCGAGGCCGACTCTGGACGATGCGCCAGTACGCCGGGTTTGGAACGGCGGAGGACACCAACCGGCGGTTTCGAGATCTTCTCGAGGCCGGCCAGACGGGTCTGAGTGTCGCCTTCGACCTACCTACCCAAATGGGCCTCGACTCCGACCACCCTCTCGCTCACGGCGAAGTGGGCAAGGTCGGGGTGGCCATCGACACCCTCGACGACATGCGTCGGCTCCTGGATGGGATCCCGCTCGACGAGGTCTCCGCCTCG
>DATDJH010000112.1:0-4253 GCA_036520635.1 Acidimicrobiia bacterium | reverse complement strand
GCGCTGTCTCCTTGATGGCTCTGGAACGGCGAATCGTACTAGCCGGTCAGACTTTGACCGAAGGCCCACTTCGACGGTTCAGATCAACTTGGCGATCGAGGTTTCTGCCCCCCGGGAGAGCCTGGTGAGGGGCTCGCGGGGATAGCCGGGGTCGAGGCCGGCCGCCTTGGCCGCGGCCTTGACTCCAGGGATGCCATGGGCTTCGACGTCGGCGCTCACCGAGCTGAGGCGCTTCTGAAGTCGACGGGCGGTCGCGGGACTGTCCTTGGCGGCGGCCATGACCTGCAGAACCAGCGAGGGCAGATAGTTGCCTGATCCGGTAATCGCGCCATAGCAACCAACAGCCACGGCCGCGGTCAGCGCCCGGGAGGACCCTGAATAGAGAATGAACCCCGGCGGCGTGGCGTCGATTATCGACTGGAGGCGGACCACGTCCCCGCTCGAGTCTTTCATCCCCACCACCTTCTCGTGGCGCGAGAGCCGCCAGACGAGCTCGATCGGAAGGTTGTAAGCGGTGACGCCGGGCACCGAATAGAGATAAATCGGGAGCGGCGACATGTCGGCGATGGTCTTGTAGAAGCGAAGTACAGCCTCGTCGCGTCCCCGGGCCAAGGTGGTCGGGGTCGTCACCAGCACGCTGTCTGCCCCGGCGTCTGCTGCCTCCTGAACTTGGCGGACGGCGATCCGGGTCGACTCTGCTGATATGCCAACCATGAAGTGGGCCTTGCGCCGCCGACCGGTCTTGACCAGCCGGCCACGCTCGCCGGGCTCGAGATAGGGCCCTTCTCCGTTGGATCCGCCGATCACAAACCCACCGATCCCGATCTCGGAGAGGACCCGCAGGTTGTGGGTGTGAGCCTTGGTGTCGATCTCGCCACTTCTCGTGAAGGGCGTAATCAGCGCGGGCATGTATTCAGGAGGGAGAAGCATTGGCACAGGCTAGAGAGCCTGAGGGGTGTGCCTGGACTGCGGCCGGATCACGGCGGAGCAGGCGGCTCCATGCGGAACACGGCGTCGTCGGTCCAATGGACAGCCCCGTTCCACCACAGGAAGTTGGTTTGCCAGTTGTGCCTGAACTCGATCCGCACCCCGATCCAGTCGGCGGTCCCGGTGGCGTTGATCCGCTTTGCCGGCGTCCAGTTGCTTCCCAGGTTGATGGCCACCCACGACGAGCCGTTGCACACGACCAGGTTGAGGTCCGCCGGGGCCGAAGGCCGGTAGATGCGGGTGAGGGTGTTGCTCGCCGGGTAGGTTCCGGTGGCGCTGGACTTGTAGATGTGGACCTTCTCTACGACGCCGGTCTGGAAGCCCTGTAGAGCTCCGGTCGCTGCCTCGAGGATCACGCAGTCGGCGTTGCCATAGTTGGCGGCGGAGGCAGCTACACGGCCACCTTCCCTCGAGGCCACTGTCACTGACAACCAGTCGCGGAAGGCCATCCCGTACTCGTAGGAGCCGAGGGCGATCATCATCAGGAAACCGAATATCAGGGAGAATTCGATCAGGGTTGTTCCCTTCTCGCCCTCATCGCCGCGCCAGGGGTGACGGATGCTCATGGGTTCGGCACCAATCTGACCGGGTTGCCAATGATTCGAGCCGACCAGGTCGTTCGGTCATGGGGCTGGGAGTTCTGGATTTCCATCTTCCACCAGCAGTTCGAACTGCAGGTGTAGTTGGTGGGGATGTCGACCTGGGCAGTCACCCAGAGGCCGTTGAAGTAGGACGATCCATTCGACGTCTGAATGCGACAGTCGGCAACGGATGTCTGGCTCCGAATGGTCGTTCCGGCTTCGTCCTTGGCTACCCAGGTGCACTTGGCGGTGCTCCCGCCGGGATTCTTCACCGTCATATATGCGTTCTGGTCGTCCTCGCCCGGGTCATAGAACTTCAGCTCCAAGGTCTTGTTGGCATGCACCTGCGCCACTTCGGCGACATGCAGAGTCGACGTGCCCGACTGGTTGGTGAAGATCGAGATGTCGTTGATCCCATAGACCCTGGCGTTGGGGCCGCCGCCGGTGTTCGCCCGGACCGCGTACTGGTTGGTGCCTCCGTCGTTGCCATCGGTCCACACCCGGACCACATAGATACCTGGGGCAACGGAGCCGTTCCTGGTGCAAAGGTTGCGCCACCGGTTCTTATAGGTGCTCGAGTTGGCTTCCGAGGCGATGTTGAAGCTGCAGCCCGAGATGGCCACGTTGTTGGTGGGATCCAGCGGGGTGTCGTCGAACGTGTACATCTGGAAATGGGTATCGGCGCCGCCACCGGTGTCCTGCTCGCGGTCACCGGTCTCGGTGTCAAAGCTCCCACGTTCGTAGAACCCGGCGTCGTAGACATCCACGGTGAGGTTGGACACTCCTGAGGGGACGTCGATCGCCATGTAGTAGCCCTCGGGGCGGTACTCGGGGTTCGCGGACTCCTGGTTCCAGGTGCCGTCGTCGTCCCAGAACCTGGGGGCTTTGGCGTCACCGTTCCACTTGTTGGTGTAGGGACCCGAGATGGCGGCCCAGAAGCGTTGAGCCGTCGCCGGGTTGCAGTCCGAGCCGTTGAGGCTGGAGTTGCCGATTCCGAAACACGGGTCCGGGCTGCCGATCGGGACCGGCTTCACGTACTCGGCGGTGGCCGTTCTCGTGATACGGAACGTGTTGAATCCGAACAACTTGACAAAGAAGGTGGGGACCTCGGTCTCCACGGTGACTTCGAGGCTGTTGTCTGCCAGCTGGGTCCAGTCGAGGTCGTCGGCCCCTCCCCCGACGATCGGGGTCCCGTTGAGGTTTCCGATGTGATATCCGTTGGCGGTGGCAGCACCGACGGTCTGGGTGTCGACTCCGTCGAAGTCCCCGGGCAGGAAGACAACACCGGCGAGTGCGGCCGAGTCGGCACCTCGCTGGAGTCGAGCTCCATTGAGATACAGCCAACCGAGGTCGACGGCGAAGGCGGAGATTCCGAGCAGGACCACGATCATCACGGTGATCAGCGGCAAAGCCATGCCTCGGTCGTCGCCATCGGGACGGCGAACCACCCGCTGGATGATGACTCTTCTCATTGGAACACTTTCGGCTCGAGACGGGTGATGGTCGATTCATCGATGTTGATCGTGCCCGTGAATGGCGGGAAGTTCGTTACCCAGTCATGAGTCATGATGATCCGCACTCCGATCAGGTCGAGTGCTGTTGACCCAACGGTGGTCTTGCGGGTGGTCGCCACCCATCCGACCGGGTTGATGGTCCAGGTGTCACCCACCTGAGCGGGGACATGGCACTTGCTCGGGTCCCCACCGTGGAACGTTGCAACGTTGGTGGCGCCCTGGGCCCCGTTGGTGCCGGCCTTGAAAATCTGGACCGAGGTGATCCGGTTCAAGTCGCGAGAGGTGGCCACGGTGCCGATCCCGCGGAGGATGGCGCAGTCGGCGTTCGCATCGTTCCCGGCCAAGGCACCGACACGGGCAGCCTCGCGAGAGACGTAGGACACGGTCAGGTAGTCCTTGAAGGCGAGACCGATCTCCATGATCCCGATGATGACCAGGATCAGGAGGGGAAAAACGAGCGCCGCCTCGACGAGGGAGGAGCCTCGCTGACGGCCTCCGGCCCTCTTTGAAGGAGTCGTGGATTGGGATTTGGAGAGTTTCATTCGCTGCCTCGGTGGTCGGCCCGCGCCGGATTTGGCGTCTCGGGCGAGCTGAACACTCGGTGGACCTCTGGGGAGGGATGGACTACGTCCAACCCCGCGAAGGCTAAGCGAGCCCCGCCAAACGGGAAGGGGCCGGGAGACTCATTCGACGCGGCGAAACGGAGAGGGCGTTGCATCGAATCATCGATGTGTCTCGCTCCCCTCCCAGTACGAGGGCGTTTCGGTCGTCTGCTCACTTTGATTCGAGTCAATGTCGGCAGAAACACCCGATTTCTTAATGGAAACCCTGGTGGGAAAGGCCGCTGTCAGTCGATGAGGTGGATCGGGTTCCCGATCATGTATGCCCGCCAGGTGGTGGTGTCATTCACCGCGGATGGGTAGGCGTACTGCATTCTCCACCAGCACGTGGAGCATGAATAGGCTGCTGGCAGGTCCATTTCGAACTTGAGCCAGCGCCCGTTGTACTCACCCGGTGCCACTGTTTCCTGGCAGCTCGAGCCGGCCGCGATCGTCTGCTGTAGGTTCCATGACTGACTTGGATTGTCCCGGCTGTAGATCCGACATTCACCGTCATTGAACGTGGTGAGCGAGGGGTCAACCACCTGAAGGGTGCCGTTGGCTGCAGACTC
>DATDJH010000111.1:0-7511 GCA_036520635.1 Acidimicrobiia bacterium | reverse complement strand
CTGTGCCTGGCCCTGCTGGCTCCGGTAGCGGGCGACGATCTCATCCTGGAGAGCATCGATGACGGTGTGAAGCTGCCTGCGCTGGTTGGACAATTCCGCTTCGACCTCTCTCAACCGCTCAACGGCTTCGTCCAAGTCCTCATCGGTCAATTCGGGGAGCTGGGTGAGAATCCCATCGTCCATGATCTGGTCGATCAGTCGACGACCCGTGGTCGTGGGTAACGGAGGCATCACGTCGATATGTCGGAGGTTGGGCTCAGGACCGAGAACCATGCCGCTGGCGAGGATCTCGGGAAGTGCGTCGAGGAGGGACCGCTGCTCCTCGCCACTTCGCCGACGAAGCTCGAAGTTCAACAGGTCCATCCGACCGTGGAGGAGGCGCCGGTAGTAGGAGATCTGGTTCTCGACGTCCTCTGCGGTGTCCCGCCTCGCCCTCAACTCATCGAGTTCGATGGCATCGAGGCCGACGAGAAACTGAGGCTCGAGGACGGTGTCGATTCGGCGGAGTCCGCTCACTGTGTAGAGGTTACCTGCAGGCCGCGGCAAGGGTCGGATAGGGATTCGCCGCAGCGCCTCCGCCGGGGTGGATCTCGAAATGAAGATGAGGGGCACCGCCGGCCGCGTTTCCGGAGGTCCCAGCGAAGCCGATGGTCTGCCCCTGGCTCACCTGGGCTCCAGACCCGACGTTGTAGTCGGAGAGATGGGCGTAATAGAAGGAATTCCCGTTGTTGCCCCGCAACCAGATCGAATTACCACCCAGCGAGCTATGCGAAATGCGAATGGTCCCTGAGGTCACCGCGTAAAGGGGCTCTCCGTAGTTGGTCATCATGTCGGTCCCTTTGTGGCGTCGCCCGCCCGATCTCGGGAATCCCCAAGAATTTATGAAGGACGAGCGCCCGGGGGTGATCGGACAGATGAACGACCCGACCTGCACCGAGCCGCTGGCCCGCTGCTTGGCTGCGGCCGCCCTGGCCCGCTGCTCGGTGTCGTATTTCGAAGTGAGGGTCTTGCATCTGTCTGACAACTTGGCGTAGGCGGCCTGCTCGGCCTCCATAGCCGACTCCTGGCGGTTCATTGCGTCGAGCTTGTGGTCCTCCACGACTTTGAGCTCGGCGCGGGTGTCCGAGAGGTCGCTGTTGAACCGATCGAGCTCGCTCCTGGCTGCGATCAACTCGTCGATCGAACGCTGGCCGCCGGTGGCGGCCTGGGTGAGAAACTCGGAAGTCGTCATCAGCTGATCGACTGATGACGCGGAGAGGATGATCCCGGGACTGGAAAGGCCGCCCTGCATGTACAGCTGGACGGCCTGCTCCTCGATCTGTTGCTGGATGCGATCGAGATCGTCGGTGTGAACTGTCATCGATCCCTGAACCCTGTCCTGCTTGACCTCGACCTTTTCAACCTCGTTGAGGGCTCCCTCGTACTCCAAGGCCGCGTCCTCGAATTCTGCCTGAGCCGCCCGATAGTCATCGAGCTGCTGGCGCGAGTCAGCGCAGGCCTCATTGACCTGAGACTGCGTGACGGCCTGCGTGGCAAGGGGGAACAGAGAGGCCACCAAGGCGGTCACGGTGACGAGCAGTACGACGCGATGGTGCGTCCGCGCAGCAGCCATGCGATGAAAGCGTAACCCGGCCCGGTTCTTTGCTCTAGTCCATCCTGACAAGCGGCCCGCCACCCCGAGATGGGTCAGAGGATGACCGCGAGCAAAGGAAAGAAGATCGCGGCGGCCAATACGGCCCCATCGACCGAGCTGAGCCAGCCCGGTGGTCGCTCGGTCAATGCCACTTTTCCGGTGCGGAGCATCGAGGCGAACCCCCGCCCCGCGACGAGAGCCACCGCTATCCCGAGGCCGATGAGGAGGTAGCCGACTACGTCGAGGTCCCAAAGGAAGGCGGCACCTACGGCGCCAAGCACCGCGCCAACGGCGGTCATCGAGAACGGGTCAACGACCGGGACTGATGGCATGCGCTCCACTATCGAACCCAAAACCAACCCGGCGATCACCGACACGAGGAAGACATCGACCGCTCTCGGGTCGGGGCTATGGGCTGACCGCGCCAGGATCATCGACGCCGTGCCCAATCCCGCAAACAGAGAAACGAGCAGAAGCGGGCTGACGACGTCCACCTGACGGTACGGAGGAAATGCGACCGCCCACCCCAGGGCAACCACCACGGCAACCACCAGGGCCAGGGAGTATCCGGTGCCACCCATCACGTGAGCCGCCATGGCGGAGACTGCAGAAGTGACCACCACCGCAAGAGGGGCGAACATCCGGCCGCGGGATGACATCACGGCGCCGAGATCGAGGGCCCATGCGGCAACGATCGCCACCAGGGCCGCGGCCCAGATTTGCTGACTCTGGAGGTTGGCCAGGACCGCAATCGCGATCACCGCAAATGGGAGAAATGCCATGAAGTCGAGGGTGGTTGCTGGGGCCGTCATCGAACGATTGCCGCCGGAGACCGGAGGCAGGATGACCATCTCATCGTTGGCACCAACAGGATCGTCATAGGAAGCAGTCTCACCGTTGACCCAAACCCGTGAGGTGGCCACTGTGCGGCGAAAGTCGTCGCCGTACCTCACCGAGACCTCCTCGATGGCCCCACCAACTGTGCCGGATCCAACATCGACTCTGGCCGAGCCGGCAATTTCACGGAGATTGGCGAACAGACGCAGCTTGGCCATGGGTCAAGGGTAAAGCGTCTTCGTCCCAGGAGGCGGGTTCACGCGTCTGATTGCGTACTCTCGTCCCCATGGACGACAGGGTGCTGGTGGCCATCGAGGTTCCGCTGCTCGGAGACGAGCGTCACAAGAACTGGGCCAAGATCGTGGACTCTGTCGACACCAGCAAGTCTTCCGGATGGGCGTTCGATGGCCCGTTCGTGGCGACGGGCGGCATCCAGGACGTGCCGGCCGGATCTGTCCTCCTGGTGTATGGCGAACGCGGTTCGCGGGTCAATCCCCAGATCACCGCCCGTGTGTTCATTGTCAACGCAGACGCCACCATCACCATGGAAGGCGAGGCCAAGGGCAAAGCTTGGGCGAGAACGATCCGCGACACGGTCGAGCGCTGTCTCGGGATGGAGAAGTCGCCTCTCGATCTGAGTCATCTCAGCGACGAGTTGCTGGCCGACGAATTGAGGGCGCGTGGTTGGCAGGTTGAGAAGTAGTCGCCCTCGAAGGGTGGGCGCCTACAGGAGTCCCTGACTCCTAGGAGGCCACCGTCAGGATTGCGTTGGCCACCACTTCCGGGGACTCGAGATGGGCCTTCCAGGCGGGAACCACCTCGACCTGCATCGCAGGCAGCGCCGCGAGGATCGAATCGACCGACTCCCGGGGCACCTCACCGTCTTGGCTCCACACGTAGTAGGTGGGCGCTGCGATCTCGTTGAGCTTTGACGGGACCAATGAGGCCGCGGGCGTCTTGCGATTGGCGCGCAACGACTCGGATGTGTTCTCCACCGTCTCGGCAATGCCTCTTCGCGCCACCTGATCCTGGGTCGGGCACCATCCGCCCGACTCACAATTCGGAGCCCATTGGCTGGCGGAGAACCGGCCCGCTCCCTCGAATGAGAAGGTCACCGGGCGACCGTAGAAGGGGAGCTTCTCCATGAACTCCACCCAGCCCCTGGACTTCTCGAAGTCGACATCGACCAGTACCAGGCCGGTGACAACCTCGGGATGGATGACCGCGATCTCGGCCGCGACTTTCCCACCGAGGCCAACGCCGGCGAACACCACCGGGCCACCGAATCGATCCCCAACGACCTCGGTCACCATTTCCGCCATAACGGCGACGGTGTGATCACTTCCCTCTTCGGGGACCCTGTCACTCAACCCGAATCCTGGGAGGTCAATTCGGAGGACAGTCACCTCGGCGCCGAGAGAGGTCACCACGCTGTCCCAAAGCACCCCTCCGGCTACGTCGAAGTCGTGGAGCAGGACCACCGGCGCTGCCCCCGATCCCTCCTGAACGTAGGCCAGGGCAGTGCCGTCGGCGGTAATGAAGGCAGACCGATCCAGGCTGTCGGTGGCGGTCACTTCAATCAGGTCGATGCGCTGATTGGTCACGACTGCCCAGATCGCGGACCCGGCGAGTGCGACGAGAAAGATGAGGCCGATGAAGCGCGCCACCACCCGCGTCGGGGTCTCGGCACGCGGTGGCGGTCTGAGCCCGGTCATCGGAGATCACGATAGGCGTTCCGGTCCCCGCATCAATGACGTGACCTGCGGTCGCGAGAGCCGGTATTTCGGACTCACCTGGCTTTTCCAGCACAATCACCCTGTGAGCGAACCATCCCGAGTCTTCGCAAAAGGGAGTCACACCCTGCCCAGGCGCCTCGTGCAGCTCGCCATCGGGCTCACCATGTTTGGTTTCGGGATCGGGCTCATGCTGGAGTCTGGATTGGGTGTCCCCCCTTGGGATGTCCTCCACCAGGGCCTCACCGTAAGGTTCGGGCTCACGGTCGGCATCTGGTCAATCATCGTCTCCGGCTTCGTCCTGCTTCTCTGGATCCCGCTTGGCGAGCGGATCGGCGTCGGGACAGTGGCCAACGTGATCATCATCGGCATCATGATCGACGCCGCGTCCGCGATGATCCCCGGCCCCGCCACCACCCTCATTGCCTGGGTGATGCTGCTTGGTGGCGTGGTGCTGATCGGGATCGCCTCAGGGCTCTATATCGGGGTTCATCTCGGTCCTGGCCCTCGTGACGGGTTGATGACAGGCCTCGCCAAACGTGGCTACTCGATACGAATGACCCGAACTGTGATCGAGATCGTGGTCCTTGCCATTGGCTGGGCCCTGGGGGGAACCTTCGGATGGGGCACTGTGATCTTCGCTTTGCTTGTCGGCCCTCTGGTCCACTTCTTCCTGCCCAGGCTGACCCTGGACCCGGTGACCGATCTCGACGAGGCCGACGACCACACTGCCAACTGAAGTGGCAGCGAACAACGAGTAGGTTGCCGCATCGTGGAGCGACCTGACTGGTTCATCGAAGACCTCTATCCATTCCAGAGTCATTGGCAGGAGGTCGACGGAGCAGAGATCCACTCTCTCGATGAGGGTGAGGGACCTGTGCTCCTGATGCTCCACGGCAATCCCACCTGGTCGTTCCTCTACCGACGGATGGTGCCCTACCTGTCCGACCGATTTCGCTGCATCGCCGTGGACTATCCGGGCTTCGGGCTTTCGACTGCGGCTCCGGGGTATGGCTTCACTCCAGCCGAGCACGCCATCACTGTCGGTCGGTTCGTCGATGCCCTCGGCGTGGACTCGTTCACTCCTGTTCTGCAGGACTGGGGTGGGCCGATCGGGCTCTCTGTCGCCTTGGAGCGCAAGGACCGAGTGCGAGCCGTCATCCTCGGCAACACCTGGGCCTGGCCTCGCACCGACGCCGCGGCCGAGCGCTTCTCCGCCGCGTTGGGTGAGGGCAAGACCGGCGAATTCCTGGTCGATCGGGCGAACGTGTTCGTCAATCTCTTGGTCAGGAGGGCGATGCGACGTCGCAGCCCATCGGGTCGGGAGATGGCGATGTGGCGTGGGCCGTTCCCCAGCCAGTCGTCGCGTCTCCCGCTCCGGGTGCTGGCCCGAGAGTTGATCGGCTCCAGCGAATGGCTGACGTCGATCGAGGAGCGGCTCCCCGAGATCGCCGACAAGCCATCCCTCTTGTTCTGGGCGGACCAGGACCCGGTGTTCCGGGGGGCGGAGAAACGCCGATGGGAGAGTGTCCTGACCAATCGCCGCACCTACATTCTCCGTCACGCCGGTCACTACTGGCAGGACGACGCGGGCCCCGAAGCCTCGTTGATGATCCGGTACTGGTGGGACCAGTCCGGGGTCTGACCGGCCCCTGGTTCCGCTGATGGCCGACCAACCGGAAACCCGTTACGCCTCCTCTGATGCCGGGTACGTGGCGTTTCAGGTGTTTGGAGAAGGGCCGATCTCAACGCTCTTCATCACCAGTTGGGCCCAAAACCTCGACGTGATGTGGGACGAGCCCGGGCTGGCCCGGTACATGGGCCGGCTGGCTTCATTCAGTCAAGTCGTCTGCTTCGATAAGAGGGGGTCTGGCGTCTCCGACCCCGTCCCGTGGAACACCTTGCCCTCACTCGAAGAGTGGATGGACGACGCGAGGATGGTGCTGGACGCGGCCGGGGTCGATCAAACCGCTGTGATCGGGGATGTCGAGGGCGGGCCGATGGCGATCCTGTTCGCCGCCACCTACCCCGAGCGGGTCTCGGCTCTCGTCCTGGTCAACACCTTCGCCCGATGGCAGAGGGACACCGACTATGCGATCGGGATGCCTGCGGACACCCTGAAGAAGCTGACCGACGCCTACGAGGAGCATTGGGGTGTCGACGCCGACATCTTGGAGCTGACCGCTCCCACTGCTGCCCGCGATCCGAGATTTCGCGATTGGTACACCAGGTATCAGCGACTGGCAATGCCTCGTGGGGCCGCCGCTGCGGGGTATCGGTGGGTGGCGAATCTCGATGTCCGCATGGCATTGTCGGCGATCCAGGCTCCGACCCTCGTGTTGACTCGCTCCGACGCCAGGCACCACCGACCCACATTCGGTCGTTATCTGGCCGAACACATCTCCGGTGCTACCTACGTGGAGCTACCCGGCGCCGACACCTACCCGTTCCAGGCAGGAGACGCCGACGCAGTCTTGGATGAAGTCGAGCAGTTCCTGACAGGAGCTCCGGCTGTGTCCCCGGTGGATCGCGTCCTGAGCACGGTCCTGTTCACCGACATCGTCGGCTCCACCCAGACCGCCGCCCGGATCGGTGACGCCGCCTGGATCTCGCTTCGCCAGTCACACGACGACCTGGTCCGAGAGAATTTGCGCAAGCACCGAGGCCGCGAGGTGAGTCAGACGGGTGACGGGTTCCTGGCGCTGTTCGACGGACCGGCTCGGGCGGTCACCTGCGCGGCGAGGATCATCGAGCAATTGGGTGAGCTCGGCATCGAGATCAGAGCCGGGCTTCACACCGGTGAGATCGAGTTGTCCGGCGACCAGGTGGGTGGGCTCGCGGTCCACCTCGCCAACCGGGTGATGGCGGAGGCGGATCCGGGAACGATCCTGGTGTCGGCGACGGTCAAGGACCTGGTTCTCGGCTCGGGGATCGAATTCGCCGACCGGGGCCCGCATCAACTGAAAGGCGTGCCTGACCTCTGGACCTTGTTCGAAGCGATTCGCGTCCCCTGACAACCCGCTCGCGAAATCTCTTCATGGCCATGGCTGGCGGGCCCAAGCTTGCCCGGCCTAAGGTGCCGACTACTTCCCCTGAATGGTTACCGAGGCCGTTCACTTCCCCTTCAGAGCGTTGATTTTCGCGTTCTGACGACGTTTTCGGGAAAAGCTTGACCCATGACAGGGATGTAATTACAGTATTGAAGTCCATACCAGATGTCGTGGTCACTTCCCCCCGCACCACTACATCTTGTGGTAGGAGCTGATTTATGGACCTCGTCCTCGTAGCATGACTACGGACGAAAAGTG
>DATDJH010000110.1:0-2669 GCA_036520635.1 Acidimicrobiia bacterium | reverse complement strand
GCTTCAGATCGAGCTTGGAGGACAGATCTTCGCCGCGTTCGAAGTTCCGAGCTCGGAGCTGCTCGGAATCGCCTTCGCCATCATCGTTCTGATCCTCGCCTTCGGGTCTGTGCTCGCCATGGGCCTGCCCATCGGAATCGCCCTGGCCGGTATCGGGCTCGGGACCTCTCTGGCCGGTCTGCTCAGCAACGTCCTCTCCATCCCCGACTTCGCGACCACGGTTGCCGTCATGCTCGGTCTCGGGGTGGGGATCGACTACGCCCTGTTCATCGTCACCCGGTACCGGGAGAACCTGCATGCCGGGGCTTCGATCGAGGAAGCAGCAGTGGTCGCCATGGACACGGCCGGCCGGGCCGTCACCTTTGCGGCCACGACCGTCGTCATCTCCTTGCTCGGCATGGTGCTGATGAATCTCGGCTTCGTGACCGGTATCGCGGTTGCCTGCGCCACAGTGGTTGCCGTTACCGCCAGCGCTTCGCTCACCCTCCTCCCGGCCATGATCGGCTTTGCCGGAGAGCGAATCGAGGTCACACGGTGGCGCGGCCTCATCGCCGCCCTCCTTCTCGCCGTCGGCCTGGTCGGCGTGGCGATTGCTTTCCAACCGCTGGCAATCATCGGGCTCTCTCTGGCCGCGGTGGTCGTCGTGGCCAGCTTCGCCATTGCCCCATTGCGCACAGAGGTGCCTCGTCGGGCGCAGCGTCCGCTGAAGGAGACAGTCCCTTACCGCTGGAGCCGCTTCATCCAGCATCGACCATGGTTGTCCGCGATCGCCGGCGTGGTCATCCTGCTGACACTTGCCTACCCGTTCCTCGATCAGCGCCTCGCTTTCTCCGATGAAGGCAACTATCCCGAGGAGACGACGACCCGTCAGGCCTACGACCTCCTGGCCGCCGGTTTCGGCCCCGGTTTCAACGGCCCGTTGCTGCTCGCCGTGGAGATCCCTGAGGGCACCGATCCTGCCGCACTGGAGGCTGTCACCGAGGCTCTCGCCGCCGATCCAGGGGTCGCCTTCGTAACCCCAGCCATTCCTAACGATCCGGAGGCACCGACTGCGGCGTTGTGGCGATTGTTCCCGACCACCGCACCCCAGGCCGAGGAGACCACAGATCTCGTGATCAGACTGCGAGACGAGACGCTGCCTGAGGCGACTTCAGGCAGCGAACTCGACATCGCCGTGTCCGGTGGGGTGGCGGCTGCGGTCGACTTCTCTGAGTATCTCACCGATCGGTTGCCGACCTTCATCGGCGTGGTGCTTGCACTGTCGTTCCTCCTGTTAATGGTGGTGTTCCGCTCGCTACTGGTGCCGCTCAAAGCGGTGATCATGAACCTGCTCTCCTTGGCCGCGGCCTTTGGGGTGGTGACGGCGATCTTCCAGTGGGGATGGGGAGGGGGCTTGCTTGGCATCGAGCCGGCGCCGATCGAGCCCTTCGTCCCGATGATGATGTTCGCCATCGTCTTCGGTCTCTCGATGGACTACGAGGTGTTCCTCCTCTCGAGGATCCGTGAGGAGTACCTGAAGAGTGGCGACAGCAAAGAATCGGTCGCCGACGGACTGGCCCTGACCGCGAGGGTCATCACTGCGGCTGCGGCGATCATGGTCGTCGTTTTCGGCAGTTTCATCGGCGAGACCGACCGGATCGTCAAGCTGTTCGGAGTGGGCCTCGCCACCGCAGTGCTCGTCGACGCCACGATCGTTCGGATGCTGTTGGTTCCGGCGACCATGGAGCTACTCGGCGATGCCAACTGGTGGCTGCCGAAATGGCTCGATCGAATGCTGCCGAAGATCTCGGTGGAGGGCCATGCCCTCGAGGTGCCCGCTGAGCCTGAAAGGGTCTGACCGGATCAGGACGGCGTTAGGGCCGCTCGGAGCTCCGAGGACTGAAACGGCTTGAGAAGCCAGGCGTCGGCGCCGGCCCGCCTGGCGAGGAATTGATCTGCTGATCGGTCGAGGAGGAGCACAGTCCTCGGGCGGGGCACGCCCTCGAAGGCGGCCTTGATGTCGCGGATCATGGCCATCCCGCCCATGCTTTGGACCTGCATGTCGACAATCACCGCATCGACGGCACCCTCGGCGGCCTTGGTGGCGGCCTCAGTGGGATCGTCGGTGGCCTCCACCTCCCAGCCACCCGTTGACAGCGAGGCGAGAACTTCGTTGAGAACCCACGGTGTGTCACAGACGAGAAGGGCCTTGGGCATCGGCGGTGGACGTTAGCCCCGGTGGCGAGGGCCCCGGATTCCAGGTGACGATCGCCTCCTAACCTCCCAAGTCGTGCGTCGGTTCCTGCTCACAGTGGCGGTCCTGTTGACCCTCTTCCCCCTTTCGGCTGTCGGCGCCGACCCGGAGGCCGGGATAGACGTCATTGACGTCAGCGGGCCGCTCGATGCGTCCGCCCTGGATTTCATGAGGACCTCGATCGAGTCGGCGGCCGAGCGGGGTCAGGTGCTGGCGGTGCTCCAGATCGACTCACCGGCGGTACTGGACGGCGCTGCGTTGGAAGCGCTGAATGCCACGGTTCAGGAGCCACCGTTGCCGGTGGCGATCTGGGTCGGCCCCGCACCCGCTGTTGCGTACGGCGGTATCGCCCAACTCGTGACGGACGCGGAGTGGAGGGCAATTTCACCAGGCTCCTACCTGGGGAAGCCCTTGCCGACCATTGCCGGAGACGACA
>DATDJH010000109.1:0-15904 GCA_036520635.1 Acidimicrobiia bacterium | reverse complement strand
GGCTTCGAGGTTGCGCTCAAATCCGAACTGCCCGGTTGCACAGAAGGTGCAGCCGAGAGCACAGCCCGCCTGGCTCGAAATGCAAAGCGTCGCTCGACGCGGATAACCCATCAGCACGGATTCGATGGCGGCACCGTCGGGCGCCCGAAACAGCCACTTACGGGTTCGGCCCTTGTCGGCGAACTGCTCCAATTCGACTTCAAACGGCCACAGATGCCCCTCGAGGCGTTGACGGATGTCGCCAGGGAGGTTCGTCATGGATTCGGGGCGTAGGACCGGGGTCTTGTAGAGCCAGTCCCGCAATTGGTCAGCCCGATAGCCAGGCTCACCTTTGAAAACCTCTCCCAGGCTCTCGGGAGCTTCGAGGTAAGGCACCTGTCAGTCGATCGACTTGGCTTGCTCGATCCAGGATCGAGCCCGTGCCGCGCTGACACTCGCTGCCTCGGCGACCCGGTCGGGTGACGCCGCAGCAAGCTTTGCTGCGTTGTCGATGCCGGCGCTCTTCAATCGCACCGCGAACACCGGCCCGATGCCATCGATGACATCGATGTCAGGTGAGACCGTCAAAGGCGCTCCGGTCCGGAATGTTGGCGGCTCTGGCTCGCGTGAGGTGGCAACCGAGATGAACCGGTCCCGCATCGCCCAGGCGAGCGCCGCGGCACCGGCTACGAATCCGACGATCTTGGCGAGTCGTTTCATCAAGGAGCCAAGGCTACCCATTCCGGCCTGCCTCTACGCTGGTGGACATGAAGGTGGACTATTACTTTCCACCCAGTCCTCCGGAGGGGGCAGGGGCGGCTGCCCGTGAGGCGGCCGGTCTCGGCTACGGGGGCTTTTTCACCGCAGAGACCCAATATGACCCCTTCATGCCGCTGGTGCTCGCCGGTGTCGAAGCGCCCGCCCTCGAGCTCGGCACCGCTATCGCCGTTGCCTTTCCCCGTTCTCCCACCGTGGTGGCGATGACCGCGTGGGATCTCGCCCGACTTTCCGGGGGAAAGTTCCTGCTCGGGCTGGGGACGCAGGTCCGCGCACACATTGTTCGCCGCTTCGCATCAACGTGGGACCAGCCAGGCCCGCGGCTTCGGGACTACGTCTTGGCGTTGCGAGCCATCTGGGAAGCGTGGCAGAACTCGACGCCTCTCAAGTATGAAGGGGAGTTCTACAACCTTTCATTGATGACTCCGTTCTTCGATCCCGGGCCTATCCCCAATCCGGACATCCCGGTCTACATCGCCGGTGTCGGCCCCTATCTGAGCCGGCTGGCGGGCGAGTTGTGCGACGGGTTTCACGTCCACCCCTTCCACACCACCCGGTATCTGGATCGGGTCGTCCTACCCGGGATCACCGAAGGGGCGACTCGGGCCAGTCGCTCGCTGGATGATGTCGAGCTGGCGACAACTGTGTTCGTGATGACCGGGGAGACCGATGCCGAGATCGAGACGGCGATGAGTGGGGTTCGACAGCAGATCTCCTTCTATGCCTCGACCCCTACCTACAAACCGGTGCTGGAGTCGAACGACTGGGACTTCGGCGAGCAACTGACCGCGCTGTCCAAGAAGGGCCAATGGGGGGAGATGGCGGCGGTGGTACCTGATGAGGCTGTGCTCGAGGTAGGGGTGGCTGCCCCGATCGACCGCCTCGGCACTGCGATCAGGGAGCGCTACGGCGATCGGGTGCAGCGGATCGGCTTCTATGCCATCGGCTCGGGTCTGGACAGCGATCGCGAGGCTTTGACCGAGGTGATCAGGCAGATCCGGCTCTGAATGCTGGCGGACTCGGTCAGAACACCAATGCACTCGTCGTATCCACCCGCGGGTCGGCGGCGGCCCGAAGCTCAGCGCCATCGACTTCGATGATCGAAACCGGGCCCCAACCCGGCTGCCGCTCCGGGAGCTCCTCGATCCGGTGCCCGCGGCGTCGCAGCTCGGCCAGGGTCGACGACGGCATCCCGGGCTCGATGGCGGACCTCGGCGCCGAGTAGGGACCATGGTCCGCGATCGTCCATCGAGGAGCTGCCTGCGCCGTCTCCAGGTCCTGGCCGGCGATCACCGCTCGGGCGGCGACCTGGGCGACAAGCTGGGGCTGGACCGAACCGCCCCTGGTCCCGATGACCCAACGTGACTGGCCGTCGTCGGTCCAGAGCGTTGGTGACAGCGTGTGCAATGGCCGCTTGTGCGGCATCAGCTCGTTGGGGTGGCCCGGTGTCAGTGTGAAGCCACCACCACGATTGTGGAGGAGAAATCCGCCTCTCGGAGCGCCGAAGGCGGACCCGGTCCCGGAGTAATTGGAATGGATGATTGAGACCGCCGTTCCCTCGGCATCGACCACGCATAGGTAGGCGGTGCTCGATTCGGTGCCCATGCTCCGAGGCCAAATCCCGGTCTGCTCCCGATGTACGGTCGCCGCTGCCCTCCGCAACCGATCGTGGTTCAGCAGCAGATCCGCAGGCAGGGGTGCGGTTTCGGGGTCAGCCACGATGTCGTCGCGCTCCCAGGCCACCGCCCGGAACGCTTCGATGAGAAGATGGAGCCAGTCCGGGTCTTCTGGGTCATCTGGTGGGTCGAGCATCTCGAAGACGGCGAGCGTGGCCGGCCCGAGATACCCCTGAGAGTTCGGGGGGATGGTCCACGCGCTGACTCCGGTCACGTCGCAGGAGATCGGCGGGACCCAATCGGCGTGGGACCGGGCGAGGTCGTCGAGTGTGATCGTCCCGTCGAGCTCATTGACGATCTCAACTGCCGGTTCGCCCCGATAGAAGGCGTCCCGCCCATCCCTCGCCACAGCTCGCAACGTGACCGCCAGGGGAATTCGCTGAACGATGTCCCCGGCAGAGACCACGTCACCGTCGGGATAGAACTCGTGAACCGCGGGATGCGTGGAATACATCGCCTCGGTCTGGCGGAAAGCCTTCGCCTGCTCGGTCGAGACCGCGAAGCCTCCTTCTGCGAGCTCGATCGCCGGCTGCAGACAGTCGGCGAGTCCCAACACTCCGAGCTCTGCGGAAAGGGCCTGCCATCCGTCGACACAGCCGGGGACTGTCACGGTCAAGGGGTGATCGCGTGGGATCTCGGCCCCGCCGAGCGAACGCAGGACCTCCGGGTCGGCGTTGGACCCAGCTCGACCAGACGCGTTGAGGGCGAGCGGACGGTCCCATCCCGGGCGGTAGATCAGGGCGAAGAGATCCCCACCCATGCCGCAGGTCTCCGGTGCCACGACCCCCTGCGCCGCCGTGGCGGCGATAGCCGCATCCACCGCATTGCCTCCGGCAAGAAGAACCCGTCGGGCAGCCTCGGCTGAGAGGTAGTGGGGGGTGGCGACCGCGTGTGTCAGGACAGTTTGAGGTCGGGGAGGAAACGGTTCAGGGCGTCGAGCACGGCTCTCACCACGGCCCTGCCCTCCTCGTCCTCCACGTAGGCGCAGCCGATGAGCATCCGCTCGCTGGCCTCGGTGACCACCACCACTTGGGCGACGGCGACCTTTCGATTCCCGAGGAGTGGCACGTCCATCGAGTTGATGGCCAGGGCCGCCTCTTTGTGAATCCCCTGGCGAACCGCATCCAGCGTGGCCTCGGCGATCTGGCGCGCCCGGGTTGAAGCCGCGGCGGCGCCGGTCGAAGTGCCGGAGAGGATCTCGTTCTCCCAGCGAAGACTCACCGTGACCTCGGCTCGAGAGCCTTCCAGGGTCTCGGCCACGTCGATCAGGGCGGGACGGAATCCACCTTCCAGGTCCCCGTCGGCCAACTGCACAACGGAGACAACACGCCGATCGATCTCCTGGCCGTAGAGAGCTTGGCTGAGGGATTGGACGTCGCGCACCAATTGCTTGGGCGGCTTATTTCGCCGCGCCAGGACATGGATCTCGGAGATGTGCCCGTTTCCGTAGACGACGCGCGCCGCCTCGACACCGTCGATCCGTCCGATCTTCTCTTGAAATGCGACTATGTCCATGCCCGGTCAGGGTACATCCGGGTGTCAAGCCCTGATGGGATAGTCGCTGGTCCCCTTGTTCCCGGTAATCAACAGGTCTAGATTGCTGGGCGCTGGAGCTATTCATGGGAACGTGGGGCAACCGAGGTCTTTGACCCGCTTGCCCGGTCCGTGGCGGGCGAAGTCAGGGGCCTCTTTTGACATGTGAAGAGTTCCCGTGAAAACGGGAACTGGGTGAGACCGGCGTCAGACGTCGGCCTGTAAGCAATTGGACGCCATCTACCCAAGCGGAGCGGAACGTCTGGGCGGCAACACAAAGCCGGCCAAATACGAGAACCGAAGGTGAGCGTCACAGCATGAAGGCCCGTTTGGTCCGAATTCTCGCTGCTGCCGCCAGCCTCGCTGCCGTGATAGCCGCAGGCTCGGCTTCATCCCGAATCGGCTGATGTAAGGCGCCGGCTCACCACCCACATCGGGGTCTCCCATGAAACTGAGAAGGAACAGAACGCTTCGGGGCTGGTTCGGCCGTCTCCGCCCCACGGTGCAGCGAAAGCTCAAGGTTGCTGTGCCCTATTCGGTCATGGGCATTCTCACCCTGGTCCTCACCTACATGTTCTCCGATCCGCCCCCGTGGCTGTATTGGCTTCCCTTCACCGCCCTCTTCGTCCTCCTCGAGTTCTTTGCGGTCGAGGTCAACGACCGTCTCCTCCAGTCGTCGTCGGTGATGGTGGCGATGACCGCCGGTGTCATCTTCGCCATGACCCCGGACTCCGACGCGATGTTCGGCATGGCTCTGATGGGAGGCATGGCGCTGTTCACCCCGCTCGACTTCAAAGAGAAGCGCTGGTTCCAGCCCCTGGCCAATTTCGGCCAGTTCGTCCTCGCCGGTGCGGTTGCCGGGTTCCTCCTCGATGTCAACCTCGGGGATCTCACCGAGCACACTGCCGAGGTCCTGGTGCAGGTTGCGATGGCCTCGGCGTTGGCGGCCTTGGCCTATGCGACAGTCCAAACCGTTCTCATCAGGCGGGCGGTGAAGACCGTCTTCGGCAAGGACAACCTCCAACCCTGGTCCCAGATGCATGTGCTCTTCCTTGGGCAGTTTGCAATGGGGTTGCTCGGAGGCCTGATCGGCGCGGCAGTTCTCATCGCCGACCGGCAAGCGGTGCTGGTCCTCATCGTCGGCGTCTATGCCATCGGGCACATGTCGCTGTACGCCTTCTCCCAGCTCCGGGAATCCCACATCGGGTCGATCCGTGGCTTCGTGAAGACCCTAGAGGCCAAGGACATGTACACCCGGGGCCACACCGAGCGGGTCGCGGTATTTGCCCAGATGATCGGCGAAGAGCTCGGGTTCACCGGGACCCAGCTGGAGAAGGTGCGCTGGGCGGCTTTGATCCATGACCTGGGCAAGCTCGCGGTCCCCACTGAGCTGATAAGAAAGCGGGGTCGTCTCGATGACGAGGAGTACGCCGAGATGCAGACCCACGCCCATCTCGTCGAGGAGATTCTCGCCGAGGTCGACTTCCTACAGCCGATGGTCGAGATCGCCTCCGGTCATCACAGCAATTTCGACGGCACCGGCTACGGCGGCCGCGGGCACACCGACGGCCAAACCCCGAGTCTGGAGGCGTGCATCGTCGGGGTCGCCGACGCCTTCGACGCCATGACTTCGGCGCGCTCCTACCGGATGGCCTTGTCCCAGCAATATGCCCTGCGCGAACTGCGACGCCACTCCGGTGGGCAGTTCCACCCCGATGTGGTCGATGCCTTCGAGAAAGCCCTCATCAAGACCGGTCGCAACTGGGGCGCTCCGCATGTAAACGATGAGGAGATGGCCCGTCGTCTCGCCGAAGAGCCGGAGTTGACCCTTCGTGGCTAACTGGCATCCCCGCGCCGTGGCCGTCGTCTCCTGGTTGTTCCCTTTGCTTGCGGCCGGAGTCGGGCTCTACGCAGCCAGTCAGGCCTCAATAGATCCCTTCACCATCGCGGTCGGCGTCACCGCCCTGGTGATCGGTTCCCTGGTCGGTGTTGCCACTTCCAGCTCGGGCAACCGATTCACCACCGGGCTCGCGGTGGCTGCAGCCATCCCCTTCGTGTTCACCAACCCGGAGACCGGACGCGTCGATCTCGCGGCTTCTATCGCCACCTACGGCATCGGGTTGGCTGTCGTCTGGGCCTTCGGGTTGGCCCGTGGGGAGAAGCACATCGATTTGCTCCCGACCCTCACTCGTCGCTTCGCCGGATATGTCACCTATGCCACCGTCTACTCGGCGATGCGTGTCGGCGCCTTTGCGGATGTCTCGGGAAGTTTCAAGGACCTGGTTCCATTCGGTGTCGCCTTGGTGGCCTGGATCGCGGTCGAGGTTCTGTTGCGGGCTGCACTCGTCCTCAAGCCAGGGGAGCTTTCCCGCACCTATCTGGCGAGATCCGCCCTCTATGACCTGAACGTCTTCCTCGGGCTCACCCTGACCGGCGCCCTGTTCGGTGAGCTCTGGCCGGAGCTGGACTGGTGGGCACTCCCCATCGCGCTACTCCCATACTCCTTCGCCCACTCCGCCTTCAAGAGGTTCCAGAAGACCAAGGCCACCTACAAGCAGACAATCAGAGCATTGGCCCGAATCCCGGAGGTCTCAGGTCTCGGGGTCGACGGGCACGCCGACCGCACCACCGAGCTGGCGTCGGCGGTGGCCAAGGAGATGGGCATGGGCCCATCTCAGGTCGAAGACGTCGAGTACGCCGGGCTTATGCACGACATCGGACGGGTCAGCCTCAACGAGCCACAGATCATTCGGATGGGATACACCAATGACGACATCGCACGTTGGAGCGCCGAGATCATCGCTGAGTCTCCCTACCTGGACCGCGTTGCCGAGCACGTGAGACGTCAATACGAGTCATACCGGAGGCCAGGTGAGCAGACCGATCCCGACGTCTCGGTCGTCTCCAGGATCATCAAGGTCACTGCGGCCTACGACTGGCAGGTGTATCAGCAGGGCCTGTCACCGCTTCAGGCTCTGGAGAATCTCCACACCGGAGCCGCCTACGAGTACGACCCCGAGGTGGTCGCTTCGGTCCGCCGCATCCTCGAGGCCAGAGGGGTCCTCAGCCCAACGAGGGTGTAACCGGCCGGATCTGAGGCATCAGGGCTTGGATGCCGAGCCCGCCTGGGCGTGTGCGCCCCGCTTGAACCAACGTCGCGGCCTCCGCAGCTCGTGCTCCAGGAAGCGCCCGAGCCCTACGGCGAGGAACACGTCACCCAAACTGATCACTTGTCCGATCGTGGCGATTCGCAGCGGAATCACGTCGGCAAAGAAGGTCAGTCGTGACGACTCGTCGAGCATCACGTGCTTGAACGAGTCGCTGAGATCCGGGGCCGAGACCGCGAAGCCGCTCGCCACCTCGGCTGCCCCGGCGAGAACCGGCATGCCGCCGTTGAGCGCGATCACCGTGAAGTTCATGAGGACTCCGAGCCCGGCGAGCCACATTCCCGACTTCTGGCGATTGAGAACGACCATGATCATCAGGAGGCCGAATGAGACGAGCACCATCGCCAGGGCGACCCCGTGTGCCCAGTCGGTGTCGGGGAGCCAGTCGGTGGCGAGTTGGAGGGCGAAGCCAAGCGGCAGCAGCCACCAGGCTCTCAGCTCGATGTCTCCCAGGTTGGTGAGGCGACCTCCTCGGAGGACGGCGATAGCCAACGAAAGAAAGAGGACAATCGCCATCCATAACATGTGACCGACGGTAATAGCCAGGCCGGTATTGACAAGAAAGCGAAATTCGATGTTGGATTACAAGGCGTCCGAGGGTCGGGCGACGATCACAATCAACGATCCGGAGCGCCGCAACCCGATCTCTGTTGAGACCATGGCAGGTTTGCTCGAGGCGACACAGCGCGCCGTGGACGACGGTTCGGTGAAGGTCATCGTCTACACCGGGGCCGGCGACGAGGTGTTCAGCGCCGGTGGAGACCTTTCCGGATCATTTGTCGACGACGCAGTCGGCCTCCATCAGAAACGGGGAGTGTTTGCCGACCTCCTCCGCCTCATGTGGAGGTCGGGCAAGCCCACCGTGGCCAGGGTCAACGGGCACGCCCTAGCTGGTGGCTTCGGCCTCGCCGTTGCCTGCGACATCACCATCTGTGTCGACGATGCCCGGTTGGGAACCACCGAGGTCACGGTTGGCCTGTGGCCGATGATGATCACTGCGGCGCTGGCTCGCTCGATGCCAAGAAAGGCCCTCCTCGAGATGATGCTCACGGGCCGGACGATCGATGCCCAAGAGGCCTATCGGCTGGGGGCTGTCTCCAGGGTCGTGATGCGCTCGGAACTGGACTCAGCTGTCGATGACATCGTGGCCCGACTGCAGTCGTTGAGCCCGGCAACGCTGATGCTGGGTCGGGACGTGTTCCAAGGAGTCTCGGATGTCGGCGTCGATGCCGCTTTGGACCGTCTCCAGCTCGGGCTCACCGAGGTTGCCATGAGTGAGGACGCCAGTGAGGGCATCGCGGCCTTCCTCGAGAAGCGGGACCCACGCTGGCTCGGAGGCTGAGACTCCGACATCTGATTGGAACGACCGCCATTTAGCCTCTCCGCATGCGGCGAAACATCCAGGTCCTCGGCTGGGCCCTGATCTGGACCGGGGTGTTCATCTTCGGCTATCTGGGATGGCAGCTGTTTGGGACCGACATCGTCAACCAACGAGTCCAGGCCCAAGCATCGGATGATCTACACGGGTTTTTCGAAGTCGAGCGAGAGCACCTGCCCCAAATTCAGGCCGTCGAGAGCCAGGAAGGTGCCCCTATCGAGTTCCACCCTGAAGACGAGCCGGAGGAGAACACCAGTTTTGCCCGACTCAGGGTTCCCAAGCTCGCTCTCGACGTAGTGGTGTTCGAAGGCGTGACTCACGATGCCCTGGCTCAGGGACCGGGCCATATGCCGGACACACCGCTTCCCGGTCAGCCGGGTAACGCCGTGATCTCAGGTCACCGGACCACACACGGCCGACCCTTCTTCTACTTCGACCTGCTTCGCCCAGGTGACCGCATCGAGGTGGAGACTTCAATCGGAACCCATGTCTACGAAGTCAGGGAGAGCTTCATCGTTGCGCCCACCGATGTCTGGGTCGCCGACGACAAGGCGGGCGGGTGGCTGACCTTGACGACATGCAATCCCAGGTTCTCGGCACGGGAGCGGCTGATCATCTCCGCCGAAATGGTGGAAGGGCCCAATCTGGCTTACATCAGTGACCTCGAAGACCGCCTGGTCGGGGTCTCCTAGCCGGTCATTTCTTCGAGCGCCTCCTGGTCCACCAGCCCGTTGACGATGCTCGAAACAGTTCCGTCCGGCTCGATGATGAAGGTTGCAGGCAGGCCGACCGAGGGATAGGCCTCGCGGAAGGCCGGGCTCCCGAAGGCGAGCGGGTATGACGGGGACATCTCATCCGCGAACGCCTCTGAGTCGGGCAAAGCGTCCTCGACTGCCACCCCGAGCACGGCAACGTCACCGTGGGTGGAGGCGAAGTCGGATATGTCTGGGATCTCGGTCCGGCAGGGGAGGCACCATGAGGCCCAGAGATTGAGGACGAGGGTTCGGCCATCCTCGTCGAGGTGGTCCTGCAGCGTGAATGACCCGCCGTCCAGCAGTTCTACGGTGAAATTCGGTGCCTGTTGCCCGACGACAGCAACGGCCGTGTGATCGCTCAGCAGCCAGGCAACAGCGAGGCCGGCAATGACCACCCCGACAAAGACCCCAGTAAGAAGGAGGGAGCGCCTGGGGAGCGGGTCAGGGACGTCCGCTGGATCAGTCAGAGGCCATTCTCCGCAAGACGTAGTGAAGGATCCCGCCGTGGCGGAGGTACTCGACCTCGATGTCGGTGTCCACCCTCGCGATCATCTTGAAACTCTTGATCGAGCCATCGTTCGCGGTCGCCGTCACCATGATCTCCTGACGTGGCCGCAGCTCGTCGGTGAGCGGGATGTCATAGACCTCTGAGCCGTCAAGACCCAGGCTGGCTGCGCCCTCTCCCTCTGCGAAAACAAGAGGCAGCACCCCCATCATCACCAAATTGGACCGATGTATCCGCTCCAACGACTTGGCGAGGACTGCCTTGACCCCGAGCAGGGACGGGCCCTTTGCGGCCCAGTCTCGGGAAGACCCCATCCCGTAGTCCGACCCACCGATGACGACCAACGGGATCCCCTCCTCCTGGTAATGCATAGAAGCGTCGTAGATCGATTTCACCTGACCGTCCAGAAAGTCAGTCGTCCATCCGCCTTCGGTTCCGGGCGCCAGTTGGTTCTTCACCCGGATGTTGGCAAATGTGCCTCTTGTCATCACCCGGTCGTTCCCGCGTCTGGACCCATAGGAGTTGAACATTGGGGGCTGTACGCCTTGGGAGATCAAGTACTTGCCGGCGGGGGAGTCGATGCCGATCGATCCTGCCGGACTTATGTGATCGGTGGTGACTGAGTCGCCGAGCAAGGCCAGTGCGCGAGCCCCGTTGATAGGGGCAAGTGGCGTCAGGTGCGCGGTGAGGGTCGTGAAGAAGGGGGGCTCCTGGACGTAGGTGGACTCGTCGTCCCAGGGGTAGAGGTCGGACTCCGGAGTGCTGATAACACGCCACTCGTCCGAACCTGCGAACACGTCGGAGTACTTGTCGATGAACTGGCTCTGGTGGACGTGAGCGGAGACGATTTCGGCGATCTCTTCCTGAGTCGGCCAGATGTCGCGGAGGAACACATCGTTTCCTTGCTGGTCGACACCCAACGGCTCGGTGATCGGGTCCCAGGCCACGGTTCCAGCCAGGGCATAGGCCACGACCAGGGGCGGGGAGGCCAGGTAGTTGGCTCGGACGTCCGGAGAGATGCGGCCTTCGAAGTTCCGGTTGCCCGACAACACAGATGCGGTGACCAGGTCGCCAGTGTGGATCGCCTCGGAGATGGGTCCGGGCAGGGGGCCCGAATTGCCGATGCAGGTTGTGCACCCATAACCGACGACATAGAACCCGAGCTCCTCGAGGTCAGGCAGCAATCCCGAGCTGGTGAGGTACTCGGTGACCACTTTGGAGCCTGGCGCCAGCGAAGTCTTGACCCAGGGCTTTCGGGTCAGCCCCCGCTCCCTAGCCTTGCGAGCGACAAGGCCTGCTCCCACCATGACATCGGGGTTCGAGGTGTTGGTGCATGAAGTGATCGCCGCGATCACCACGTCCCCGTCACCGAGATCGAAGGATTCGCCGTCCATCTCCACTTCGACCTTGGCTTGCGCCTCGAGTGCCACCGAACCCGACGGCTGACCGCCTTCGTCTTCCCAACTGACAACGGTGGACGTCTTTGCCCCGCCGTTCTTACCAAAGAGGGTGGTCAGGTCGGCAGTCCACTGCGTGCTCATCGCAGAGAGGGCCACACGATCCTGTGGCCGCTTGGGCCCGGCCAGAGACGGTTCGACTGTGGACATGTCGAGGGAGAGCTCGGCCGAGTAGGTGATCTGGTGGCTGTCGTCCCGCCACATGCCCTGGGCCTTGTGGTACTGCTCGACGGTGTCGATCAGCTTGTCGTCGCGGCCGGTGAGCCGGAGGTAGTTCAGGGTCTGTTCGTCGACCGGGAAGAATCCAACAGTGGCGCCGTACTCCGGGGCCATGTTGGCGATGGTCGCCCTGTTTGCCACTGGCATATCGGCAAGCCCCGTGCCGTGGAATTCGACGAACTTGTCCACCACCCCGTGCTCCCGGAGCATTTCGGTCACTCGAAGCACGAGGTCGGTGGCGGTGGATCCCTCGGGAAGCTTTCCGGTCAGCCGGAACCCGACGACCTCGGGAAGCAACATGTAGATCGGCTGGCCGACCATTGCCGCTTCAGCTTCGATGCCCCCGACTCCCCAGCCGACTACTCCCAGGCCGTTGATCATCGTGGTGTGGCTGTCTGTTCCCACGAGGCTGTCCGGATAGAGCTGATGCCCGTCGTCCCAGACCACCTTGGCCAGATACTCGAGGTTGACCTGGTGGACGATGCCAGTGGCCGGCGGGACGACGCGAAAGTTGGCGAAGGCGGACTGGCCCCACTTGAGGAACTCATATCGCTCCTGGTTCCTCTCGAACTCTTTGCGGGAGTTGATGGTGAGAGCATCGGATCGTGCAAAGGCGTCGACCTGAACCGAGTGATCGACCACCAGGTCGGCGGGAATGAGTGGGTTGACCTTCTGGGCGGCAGCATTGTCTCCGGTCAGGCGGACGATCGCCGAGCGCATCGCGGCGAGATCGACCACGGCCGGCACACCAGTGAAGTCCTGGAGCACCACTCGACCCGGCACGAAGGGGATTTCCTGCTCGCCTACGCTCCGGGCGTCGTAGGCGGCGATCCGCCGGACATCTTCCTCGGTCACGTTCTTGCCATCGAGGTTGCGTAGGGCGGACTCGAGGAGCACCTTTATCGAGTAGGGGAGCCGGTCGGCACCTTCGAGGTCGTCGATTCGGGCTATCTGGCGGGACCCGAGTGCTGTTTCGAGGGTGAACCCTTTCATAGGCCCAGGTTACCGGTGTGGCCCGCGTGTTCCTCGGGCCAGTTGCCGGTTATCAGTCATCCGTTTTCCGTTTTGAGAATTCGTGTCGATCTTGAACTGGGAACGGAGAACAGAGAACGACGGGGCGACGCTTCAGGCGTTGCCGATCGTCACTGGCACCCGGGTCACACAGTCATCCTCCAGGGCCTTATGCGGTATGACCACCGGGTTGCACGGATACGACATCGCTCCGAACATCCCGGCGACGATTCCGCGATCGAGCGAGCAAATCACCTCGGGGTGGCTGGTCGCCGCCTCGCCGAACGGGCAATGTGAGGTGAGAAGCCGCTGCCCGGGAACATCGGGATCGATCGAGAAGCCGAGCCCGGTCATCGCACTCGCGACCGCCTGGATTGCCCCGTCATAGCCGGGCTGCTCGGGCTGGCCGATCTCCGCCGCCAATTCCCGGCCGTAGGCCCTGCCGACATCTTCAGCGATCTGGGCGACGTTTTCTGGCGCCACCTCGTCGAGAACCCGGATCAACATCTCGACCAGCATCTCGAATCGCCTCGGTGCGAAGTGGACCGAGACCTCCTTGGCCGTTGCTTCATAGCACTTGGCCGGGCGACCGGCTCCCGGGCCGTTCTTGCCCTCGGAGCGACGGTGGCTCACTTTCAGGTAGCCATCATCGGCCAGACGGTCGAGGTGATGGCGGGCGACGTTGGGGTGGAGGTCGAAGAGACCGGCCACGTGAGAAGTGGTTAGCGGCTCGACCGATTCGCGCACCGCGATGTAAATCGCCCGACGGGTTGGATCACCCAGGGACGAGGTGAGATCGGAGATCCGACTATCGAGGGTTTCAGTGTCCATGAGGGGTACCAACAGGTCAAAACTATAGTTTCAAGGGCCTTCTATCCACTGTCGCCGTAGGGGAAATCAATGGCCGCGGACAATCAGATCTTCGACGCGGTCGCATCAATCGAATCCCCTCTGTTCGTCGGACGCACCCTCGGGGAGCTTGGCGCCGTGAAAAAGGTCGACCGATCACTGACCGGGAAACTGAGCGTGGAGCTGCTTCTTCCCACGTCTCACACCTCCGACTTGTTGGATCAACGACTCAAGGAGGCGCTCCAAGACCATGGCCGCGGCGTCGACATCGACATCGAGGTCATGAGCGAGGAGGCGGCGATCCAGTTGATCGCCCGTCTCCGCGAAATGGCCGGCCCACCTGTCGGTGAGCCAGGATCATCGACGCGGGTAGTTGCGGTGGCTTCCGGTAAGGGTGGCGTCGGCAAGTCTTCGGTGAGCTGCAACCTGGCAGTGTCCCTGGTTCGGGCGGGGAAGAAGGTTGGGATCGTGGACGGGGACATTTGGGGCTTCTCGGTGCCCCGAATGCTCGGGGTCTCACAACCGCCCCTACTCGTGGCCGAGGCGATCATCCCACCTGTGTCCTACGGGGTGAAGGTGATGTCGATGGACTACTTCGTCGGCGACGACAAGGCCGTGATTTGGCGAGGCCCGATGCTCCACAAGGCGATCGAGCAATTCCTGAAGGACGTGTTCTGGGACAACCTCGATTTCCTGATCGTGGACATGCCGCCCGGCACCGGTGACATTGCGATCTCGATGGCGCAGTTCCTCCCCAGGGCCCAAGTGTTGCTGGTGACGACTCCACAGCCCACCGCACAAAGGGTGGCCCGACGCGCCGCCCTCATGGCAGCCGAGGTGGACCAGCAGGTGATTGGCATCGTCGAGAACATGTCGTGGTTCACGGGGGATGACGGCAAGCACTACGAGATCTTCGGCGCGGGGGGAGGGGCGGCACTCGCAGAAGAGGTCGGGGTCGACCTCATGACGCGGATTCCGCTGCTGCCTGCCATGGGTCGTGGGGCCGACGAGGGCCACCCGGTGGCGGTGGTGGCCCCGGGCTCCGAGGCAGAGCTTGCCTTCGAGACTCTGGCCGGGGCAGTGATCGAGAAGCGGCCCCGGATCCGGACCAACCCGGCGTTGGTGATCAACTGATGGCCAAGGCGCGCAAAGCCACAGGCGGCGGCGCGGCCTGGCTCTTCGGGTTGGCTTCGTCAGTTCTCTTGGTTGCGCTTTGGGGACGGGCGGTCGTCGTCGATACGGGGCAATTGGCCGAATCGCTGGCCCCGATGGCGGCAAGCGATGTCGTTGCTGGCCGGTTCTCGTCTTGGCTGGTCGACGAGTTGACCCAAGAGGGCCTGGACCCGATCACAGCGGAGGGGGCAGCCGAGAATGTTCTGGACGACCCTGCCGTGTCGGAGGCACTCGAGGGCTTGCTTGGCCAGATCGTCGATGCCGCAGCCTCTCCTGATCCGGACGGGTCCACTGTCGATGCCAGATCAGCAATTTCCCCGGCGGTCCCTGACATTGCTATTCGTCTTCAGGAACTCGGGATCCCGGTTTCCGAAGAGCAACTTGCCGAGGCGGTGACCGACCTCGACCCATTGGTCGTCCGTGACCCGTCGACTTCCCCTTATGTGGGCCCAGCCTCGGAGGCAGCCTCGAAACTCGGCACCGCGGTCGTTCTGTCCTTGGTGGTGATGGTGATCACAACCTGGGTGTACGTGGCGGCCTCCGATGACCGGCGCAAGGCGTTCCGAAGCCTTCTCACCAGGTTCTCATTGGGGGCTCTCTCTTTCGCCATCTTCCTCCGCATAGGGGCGTGGGTCCTCGACCCTGGTGGGGGCCGGGCTCCCGTGGCCGAAACCCTCGGACTGTTGGCGACTTCCAAGTGGTTGATCCCTCTCGGGATGGGTTTCGTTGCCGCGTGGGGAGCAGTTGCCTTCTGGCTCTTCCGTCGTCGCCAGGTCAAACCGGCGGCAGTGTCCCCGCAGCGAACCGAAGTATCCACACTGCCACCAAGCTGATACCGGTCCCGATCAAGACCAGGTTCACCACGCGGCCGGGTATCGGCCCCACCCGGCCCGCCCGGTGCAACAGCGACCACGACCAGCCGATGATGGCAAGCACGGTTATTAGCGGGATGAGCGGGTGGTAGGTAAGGGCTAGGGCGAGGTCACCTCTGATCAGTGAGGAGGCCGCCCTGGTCATGCCGCATCCGGGACAGGCGACACCCGTTACCAGGGCGATCGGGCAGATCGTTGGTCCGTTGTCTGCTGGGTTCATGGCCAGAAGGGCGGCAATCCCGAGAAACGGGGCCATCGCGAAGGATCGGTCGCGCCACCCGGTGAGTGTCATGGGTTGAAGAATGGCAGCGTTTGCCAGTTGCCGCCGAAGATGACGGCGGCTGGGACGACCATCAGCACGGTTCCGACGATTCCGATGACGCGCGCAGTCTTGGCGGTCCCGGCATTGGCCGGATCCCTGCGACCGGACCGGATCGCCTGCATTTCGTTGTTGCCCATGACCCAGGCCGCAATCCCCAGAAGGCCGCAACAGACCAGCCCGAAGATTCCCAGGATCAAGGCAGTAGTGGCCTGGCTGGCTTCGGGGTAGGCC
>DATDJH010000108.1:0-6697 GCA_036520635.1 Acidimicrobiia bacterium | reverse complement strand
CCTTGCCACCTGTGTGCGTCGCCGGCCTTCCAATTCCTACGGGTTCATCCCTTCGATCGAGCCTCCAGGGCTCTGGGGCGGGCTCGCCGAGTATCTCTTCATCGATCCCGACGCCCGCCTCCACCCGCTCACCGACGATGTGCCCGCCGAGGTGTCGACATTCGTCCATCCACTGGCTGCAGGTCACACCTGGGCGGTCGAGCTGCCCTCATTGCAGACCGGAGAGAGCGTCCTGATCCTCGGGCCCGGCCCTCGCGGGCTGGCCTGCTTGATCGCAGCCAAGGCGGCAGGAGCGGGCTGGGTGGGGGTAACCGGTCTGACGCATGACCGGGACCGGCTCGAGCTCGCCAAGCGCCTGGGGGCGGACCTCACCATTGACGTCGAGAAGGAAGACGTCGGCGGAGCGATCGCCGAGGCGGTCGGCCGCAGGCCGGACATCATCGTCGATGTCACTTCAGACGACCCGGAAGCTGTCTTCACCGCCCTCGACCTGGTGCGGAGTGGCGGTCGGGTGATCCTGGCGTCGACCAAGGGCAATCGCGCCTTCCACTTCCTGAGTGACGTGTTGGTGGCCAAGCAGTTGACCATCCGGGGCGCGATGGGTGCGAGCAGCATCGGCTACCAATGGGCGACGCGTCAGATCGAGATCGACCCTCGCATCGACGATCTGGTCTCCCACCAGTTCCCCCTCTCCGAAGCCCCACGCGCCCTCCAGGCAGCTGCGGGTTTGCTTGGCAGGGAAGAGTTGATATCGGTCGCCGTCACCTTCTGACATGACCGTGACCCGTAACGGCCCTGATCGGCTTTCGGTCGGGTCCTGGGTCCTCTACGACCTCGCCAACACCATCTTCGCCCTTGGGGTGATCGGGCTCTACTTCCCCGACTGGCTGAAATCCGTCGGGCAGAGAGACAGCGCTCTCGCCCTGGTGGAAGCAGGGGCGGGGGCTCTAGTCATCTTTCTTGCCCCCTGGGCCGGGGCACGCAGTGACGTCCGGGGAAGCCGTGTCCCGACCCTGATGGTCACCACCGTGGTGGCGGTAGCGGCCACCACAACCTTGGCAACAGGCCCCGTTCCGCTGTCGCTGGTCATGCTGGGTGCGGCGCTCATCGCCTTCAATGTGGGCTCGGTCGTCTACGACGCCCTCCTCGTCGATGTCAGCACCCCGGCCAACCGAGGACGGGTCTCAGGCCTGGGCGTTGGTGTCGGCTACTTCGGCTCCTTCATCGGCCTAGGCCTCGGAGTTATCACACTCGATGTCCTCGGCTGGTCCTACGCCGCGACATTCAGAGTCCTGGCGGTCGCCTTCCTGGTGCTGGCCCTTCCCGCCTTCTTCTTCATCAAAGAGCGGGGCGGGCACGACGACGCGCCACTGCCCAGGTTGCGGGATGTGGCGAGCAGGCTCGCCGCCTCCTGGCGCTTGGCCTCCACCCACGACGGAGTCGTGAGATTCCTGGTCGGCCGCTTCCTCTATACCGACGCCATCAACACCCTGATCGGCGGGTTCCTGACCATCTTTGTGATCCAGGAATTGGGGCTCGACCGTCAGTTCATGACGACGCTGCTTGGGGTAGCGATCACCGCGGCCATCTTCGGTGCGCTTGGTGCGGGCCGGTTGGTGGAGCGGATAGGCCCGATGCGCGTGCTGCGAAACGCCCTGATCATGTGGATGGTCGCTATCGCCTGCGGCGTAGCCGCCGCCGTTACCGGGCAAACCAATCTGGCGTGGGTGATCGGGCCCTTGGGTGGCCTCGCCCTAGGCGCGACCTGGACCGCCGACCGAGTGGTGATGACCCGGATCTCACCTCCCCGGCATCTCGGCGAGTTCTACGGCCTATATGCCACGGTGGGCCGATTCGCCACCATCCTCGGGCCGCTGACCTGGGCCCTGATCGTCGACGGCCTCGGCTGGGGAAGACGGGTGGCGATGGGCGCCCTGATCCTGTTCATAGCCGTCGGTTGGCTAACCCTGCGCCGGGTGGACGACTCCGAGCGGGACTGGCCGCCCGAAGACCGTCTGCTGCTCAGCGAAAGCCCCGCTCCCCACTGATCAGGTGCTGTTCAACGGCATAAGGAATCGGGAGGTCCGTCACCTCATTGGGCCCGCGCACCAGACGGCGCCCAATCTCGGCAAACCAGGTGTCGTTGGCGAAGGCCCATGGCCAGGCCCGGATCCCGACCCGGGCTCCGATGATCCCCCCGACCACGGCTCCAAGAGAGCTGCCCCCGACCCTGGCTGCTTGCTCGATTGGGATGTGAGCCCGCTCCGCAGGTGGCGCAGCCAGCAACAAGCCGACCCTGGTCAGATCCCACGGCTCGGGCACCGCCTCGGCATCGACGATCGCGAGGGCGTCGGTGGCCTCGGTCACTCCGACGTGGTCCATCAACAGACGAAGGTCGGCGATGAGATCGTCCCAGGTTGCCGTCCCGGTGTACTTCAGAGTCGACCCAACCTGAGTCGCCGTCAACTCCACCGTCTCCACGACCCCGGCGATCAAGTCCCGGCCCGACTGTCCGAAGCACGAAGCGGCGGCCGCGCTCGCGGTGACCACACCGGACACGATCGACGACAGATCCGAGTGGAAAACACGCCCGACTTCGACGACGGCATCTCTCAGGGCGACGGGATCCCGCCGCAACGCCACACCGACCGGCACCCCCCGTGGCGCGGCATCGAGCGATGGCTCTTCTTCGGGGACCAACCCACCTGCTGCCGCCCGGGTGAGCCATGTCCGAAAGTGGGGCGTCTCCGCCCGGTACACAGGCTCTTCGTCGTCGGCGCCGTCGAGTTCCCGGATGGCGCGCAACAGCTGGTCTGTGTCGAGATCGGGTGATTCGATGAGCTGATACGAGATGACGGTGGCTTGCTCGGTGACGGCCGAGTAGCCCAATTCCCAGGCGCCACCGGCGCTGTCTCCGGCCGCCAGACCGAGGATCGCGCCATCACCCTCACCCGCGACCAGCGAAAACCGGGATTCGGAGTCACTCACGGTTCGGCAGGGTACCGGGGTAGGCTCGACCCTCAATGCACCGGATAGTGGTCATCGCCAACCCGGCTGCCTCCCAGTTCACCGGTGGATCTCACCGGGACGTCATGGCAACACTCGATCGGGTGGCTGACGTCGAGTCGATCTGGCCCGGATCGCCGGTCGAGGCGACCGAAAAGGCACGAGAGGCGGCTGAGAAGGGAGTCGACATCATTGTCGCCATGGGTGGCGACGGGATGGTCCACCATGTCAGTCAGGGAGTGGTGGGGACCTCAGCCTCATTGGGAGTCATCCCGGTGGGGACCACCAACGTGTTTGCCAGATTGATGGACATTCCCTCGAAACCGGCCAAAGCCGCCCGGCTGTTGGTAGACCACCCACAGATCAAGAAGGTCGGTGTGGCCACGTTGACCTTGGAGCGGGGGTCAACGGAAACCGTCCACCATGCGATCTTTGCGTGTGGGTTCGGGCTGGATGCGGCTGTGGTGCAACGTGCCGAGAAGGAGCCGTATCGCAAGTATCGCTTCGGTTCGATCCACTACGCCCGTTCGGCCTTTGGCACCGCCCTCCAAGACTTCCCCCGGCGCAAGCCCCACGTCGCCGTTCACGCCGGTGACCACAAGGCGTATGCGACAGCCGCCATGATCCAGTTCCGCGACGTCTACACGTACTTCGGGAAGATTCCGTTGAAACTCGAAACATCGGCGCCTGCCCCGATGTCCGTCCTCGTGGTCAAACGGCTTCCTCGGAGGCGAATTCCGAGCATCGCCGCCAAAGTGCTGGCCGGTCGGGAGCTGGACTCGGTCCCTGAGCTGGAGGTGTGGCGGGAAGTCGACCTGTTCACGTTGAGGGCCGAGCCACCGGTGGAGGTCCAGGCGGACGGGGAAGCTTTGGGGATGGCCGATGGCGGGTCGGTCGAGTGGGCGCCGGACGCCCTCGCCGTGGTCGCCCCAGCGCCTACCCAGCGCTGAGGTCCTTGGCAGCAGAGAAATGGATTCCCTCGGCGTCGAATCGCTTCTTGACCCGAAGCAAAGCCGCTCGTCGCACCGCGGTTCGTTGGTGGGCCACAGTGTTCAACCGGCCCCGGATGACTATTCCCGCATCACCGAAGTCCTGAACTCCGAGCATCTCGGCCGGGCCTCGAAGCATGGGCCCGAACTCGGCGTCATCCTCCAGCTTCTGCATCTCGTCGAGCATCACCTCCATGGCGCGATCGACGTCCTGGTCATAGGAGATGCTGAGGTCGATCACTGGCCGCGCATAGACCTTGGTGAAGTTGGAGGCGACGGCGATCTGGCCATTGGCCACATAGTGGACATTGCCCTCCACGTCCCGAAGCACGGTCACACGGAACTGGATGTCCTCGACGGTGCCGGTCACGCCGGCGAGTGAGACCGTGTCTCCGATCTGATACTGGTCCTCGGCGAGGATGAAGAACCCGTAGAGAACGTCCTTGACCAGGCTCTGTGCACCGAAGCCGACGGCGGCGGCGATCACGGTGCCGATGGCAATGAACGGGGCCACGCTCCAGCCCCAGATCGAGAAGACCATCAGCACCACGAACAGGATCAGCGTGAACTGCAAGACCCTGCGAACCATCAGCCAGAGCGTGCTTGCCCGCGATGCCGCTTCCGGGCCGCGGGCACCGATCTTCTCAACGAACCGGGCGCCAATCTTGGCCACGACGAGATAGACGATCAGAGAGAGGAGAAGGGTGACTCCAGTCGCGAGGAGCTTTTTCTCGTCCATGGCCGGCGAGGGTACCTACCGAGGTCGCGGGGTCAGGTTGTTGAGGGCGAGCGCAAGCTCGGCCACCGAGGCCTGGGCCTTGGCGCGCCGGGTCAGGAGGTCACGTGTCGGCCGGGCTATCCGTTTCTCCAGAGCCTCCCGCAACGTGTCCTGTTGTGGTGGGTCCTCGCGAGATGACCGTCGCCACCATCTCGGCGGGGGAGAGTTGGGAGCCACGTCAGGCTCAGCCGAGAGGATCACCCGAGGTGCCTCCGTCGCCAGCGCGCCGATCGCATTCCCGATCTCACCTCCCACCTCATCGGACAGATCGTCGAGAAAGGCGACGAGCTGCTGTGAGGCATCCGACAGATCTCCGGCATTGGCTTGAGCGGTCACTTCGTCGACGATTTCGCTCCACCGAACGTCGAATTCTGAGCTCGATCCCCCTCCGAGCATCTGGAGCAACGAGTCGGCCGCCGTGCGGAGGTCGACCAAAGCCTTCTCGTAGACCGAGCCTCCCAGCTCACGCTGCAGATGAGCCACCAGCTGATCGATCCCCTGAGCCGGCCCAGCCGATGGTCCGGCAGCGGTCGCGATCACAGTTGGCCGCCGAATGCCGTCCTCGGTCAGGGCCGCCGACAGGTCGGCCACCACTCTCGACAGGTCGTCGTCGCTCAGCCGATCCCGCTGATTGAGGACAAACAGAAACTGCTCCTGATAGGCGGCCATTGGCGCGAGGTACTCGCGATGGATCGAGGCATCCCGGTACTTCTCAGGATCGACCACCCAGATCACAAAGTCGATTTGTGGGAGTAGAGCCTCAACACGTTGCCGATGATCGACTTCGACGCTGTCGGTGTCTGGCAGGTCGATGAGGCACAACCATTGGTGCTGGGAGTGTGGGACCCGATCAGCCACTCCGATCAGGTCGAGATAGCCGGCGACCGCCTCCGCGCGGGACGACGGGACCAGAGCTTTGGGCTGCGAAGTCGTAGGTCGGACTCCGCCGGTGGGGGCGATGTCCTCGCCTGCAATCGCATTGAACAGGCTGGACTTGCCGGAGCCGGTGCCGCCGGCCAAAGCCGCAAACAACACGTCGTCGGGGTAATCCAGCCGCGTCACGATTCTCTTCCGCATCAGGGCGACCGTTTCCAGGGAGGCGGGGTCTACGACGCCGACACAATCGGCTACGGCCTGGTCGATCACCGGGATCAGGCCGGTGATCCCGTCACGCATCGGCGAACGCCGACCGCGCCACGACTTCGGCGACGACGGTCCGTGCCCGTTCGACCTCCTGGGCGGGGGTGGCCTCCCTGGCCACAGCGAAGGCAATGGGATTGCGAACCGATGAGTAGACCGGCTCGAGGGCCCAGACCAGCGCCTCCCTTGCGCCTTCGATCACGGCCAAGGGATCGGTCCCAGGAAAAACGGCGGCGATGACCAGCTCGAGCCCAGGATCCTCTTGCAGAGCCGCCACCCCCAACAGATGGGCCGTCACATCGGGTCGACCAATAGCCGACCGGGACATCTCGTCCAGGAGCATCCACCACGAGTCGATCGCCCTGGCAATCCTCCCCTGAGTGGGCGTCCCGAGCCGATACGACGAGGGACTCTGGTCGTGGACCGCAACTCCTCCATCCGTGATCGAGGCCTTGAGGTCGATGGCAACAGCAGTGGCGAGTGTTTCCGAGACTCGACGCTTTGCTGCCTCGATCGACTCCGCGCCCGGCGCCTTCCTTCGCATCCACGAGCGCACTCGCCGGAGACGGGCGTTGGCGAGATGTCCCGTGACAAATCCGACCTCAACGGTGCTCGACCCGGCAGCTCGGATGCGCTCGAAGTCGGGGGCGAACGCCTGAGCGAGCATCCCTTCAATGACGCCGGCCTCCGTCGAGCCCAATTCGGCTTCGGCGATCAGGTCTCTGGCCTGGCCGAGGGTCACCCAGAGAACCGAGCGAACGATCTCCGCCCTCTCCGACTGAGA
>DATDJH010000107.1:0-4409 GCA_036520635.1 Acidimicrobiia bacterium | reverse complement strand
TCGGTCGCGAAGTAGGTCGCGCAGACGGTCGTGAAGGGTGTCGGCTGTGGCGAAGAAGAGCGCTCCATCGAAGCGGATGATCAGCAGGCCGGGAAAGGTGGTGTCGCCAGGATGTGTCTCGAGGTCGCGGTACTGCTCGGTACCGGGTCGGTTTCCCAGTTCGAGGATGTTCGGATGTGTCGATGACCGAATCAGCCAAATGATCGAGAGGACCATCCCGATGATCACGCCTGCAAGGACGCCAAAGGTCAGGACTCCTAACAAGGCCGCAATGGAGATCCAGAAGTCGAAGCGTTGCACCCGGTAGAGGCGGCCCATGCCCGGCAGGTCGATCATCCCAAACAGAACGGCATCGATGATGACAGCGGCGAGCACAGCCTTGGGAAGATCAGAGAACAGGGGAGCGAGAAAGAGCATGGTCAACACAACGATCCCCCCTGTCACCAACGAGGACATCTGCGTCTTGGCCCCCGATTGGTCGTTGAGCGAGCTGGCGGAGAGGCTCGTAGCTACGGGGATGCCTTGCACCAGGCCAGAGCCGACGTTGGCTACGCCCTGAGCGATCGACTCCCGGTCGATGTCCACCCGATATTTGTGCCGTGCGGCGAATTCCCTGGCATCACCAGCCGACTGGGAGAAGCCGATCAGCAAGATGCCGATGGCCGCGGGGGTGATAACCGAGAGATGGTCCGCCAGGTAAGCGAGGTTTGGCGCCACGAACGATGGAAGGCCACTCGGCACCTCGCCAACAAGGGCCACCTGAAGATCGAGCAATCGAGTCAGAAGAATCCCGCCGACGACGAGTACGAGGGCGCCCGGGAATCGACTTGCCGAGAAACGCAGACCGAGGATCAAGCAAAGGGCAGAAACGCCCAAGACGAGAGTCGTCATGTCGGTTTCGCCCAGCGACCTGACCCAGCTTCCGAGCTCCCTCCAGGCACTCGAGCCTTCGGCCGAGGTGCCGGTCAGCTTTGGGAGCTCGCCGATGGTGACTTCAAGTGCCGCGCCGAACAGGAATCCCTTCACAACTGCCTTGGAGAGGAATTGGGCGATCCAGCCCATTTTCAAGATGGCGAGCAGGACGAAGAGCACGCCGGCCAACAGCGTGATCCAGGCGACGAGAGACAATGCCGCGGATCCGGAAACACCGACCAGCACGGCGGCTCCCGCGGCCACGGCTGCCAGTGAGGAGCTCGGTCCGGTCGAGATCTGGCGCGAGGTGCCGAAGAGGGCGTAAAGGATTGCGCCTGCGGCGGCTGCGTAGAGGCCGTATTCAACCGGCACCCCCACGATGCCGGCGTACCCCAGGGCCTTGGGCACGACCAGAGCCGCAACGCTCACTCCTGCGATCAGGTCATATCGAAACCACGACCGGTCGTAACCGCGGATCCAGCTGAGGATCACGAGCGACCATCCATCAAGAGACTCATAGTGCGATCGTATGAGGTTGGTGCAATGTCGAGGCCCGTTGGCGTCGTTTTCGACAACTGGTACCGTATTCCCTGCCGAGCCGGGAGATCCCGGCCGATTTGGTACGCGCGCAGACAGATACATAGAATCCGAATGCGTTCGACGGCCCTCCCTTGGGTGAGGGCCGATCAAGCGAGCCGGGCACTCCGCGTGCCCGGTACGCAAGATTTCACAAGAGGATCGGCAGCTAGGGCTGCGCCCATGCCGCTTCCTTCCGTTTAGGAGCAAAATGCCGACGATTGAGCAGCTTGTCCGCGAGGGCAGGAAGCCAAAGACCAAGAAGGCGAAGACTGCCGGTCTGGCCGGGGCCCCGCAGCGACGCGGTGTCTGTACCCGCGTCTACACGGTGACTCCCAAGAAGCCGAACTCGGCGTTGCGCAAGGTGTGCCGGGTGCGTCTCTCCACTGGCGTCGAGGTGACCGCCTATATCCCCGGTGAAGGTCACAACCTCCAGGAGCACAGCATCGTTCTCATCCGCGGCGGCCGCGTCCGCGATCTTCCCGGTGTCCGCTACAAGGTCATCCGCGGCACCCTTGACGCTTCGGGTGTGAGCGCCCGCAAGCAGGCCAGAAGCCGATACGGGACCAAGAAGGACTCCTGATGCGTCGCGCTCCAGCCCAGAAGCGAAAGATCGAGCCCGACCCGGTATTCCGGAGCGTCCTGGTGAGCAAGGTCATCAACAAGGTTCTGCTCAAGGGCAAGAAGAACACCGCACGGGACATCGTCTACAGCGCGCTGGAGACGGTGGAGCAGCGCACCAGTCAGGATCCAGGCGTCGTACTCAAGCGGGCCATCGACAACATCCGGCCCCAGGTCGAAGTCCGCTCCCGCCGCGTTGGTGGCAGCTCCTATCAGGTGCCGGTCGAGGTTTCGCCGCGTCGTCAGGAGAGCCTTGCCATTCGTTGGCTGGTCAATTTCGCCCGTCAACGGCGAGAGCCCACCATGGCCATGCGCTTGGCCAACGAGATTCTCGACGCCTCCAACTACACGGGGGCGGCCGTGAAGCGCAAAGAAGATGTCCACAAGATGGCGGAGTCCAATAAGGCCTTCGCCCACTACCGCTGGTAATAGCCACCGGTCCCAACGGAGAAACTGCAAGAGATTTACCCGAACGTTCCAGCAGGCGGGCTGGCCACCGAACCAGCCCGAACCGCAGGACGTGGGACGTTCACAACCTCATAGCGAGTCGGAGTAGCAGGAAGATGAGCGACGGAAACGCTGCGCTTGAACATTTGCGGGAAGTCCCGCTGAGCCGAACCCGGAATATCGGGATCATGGCTCACATCGACGCGGGCAAGACGACCCTCACCGAGCGCATCCTCTACTACACCGGCCGCAACTACAAGATCGGGGAGGTCCATGAGGGCGCAGCCACCATGGACTGGATGGAGCAGGAGCAGGAGCGGGGCATCACCATCACCTCCGCTGCCACCACCTGTGTCTGGCATGAGCACCTGATCAACATCATTGATACCCCCGGCCATGTCGACTTCACCGTCGAGGTCGAGAGGTCGCTGAGGGTTCTCGACGGCGCGGTCGCGGTTTTCGACGGCGTCGCCGGGGTCGAGCCCCAGTCCGAGACGGTGTGGCGTCAGGCCGACCGTTACCACGTTCCCCGGATCTGCTTCATCAACAAGCTGGATCGGACCGGTGCCGACTTCTACGCCGATATCGACTCCATCTCCAATCGTCTCGGGGCCTATCCCCTCGTGATGCAATTGCCCATTGGCACCGAGGCCAATTTCATGGGTGTCGTCGATCTCGTCGAGGAGAGGGCTCATCTCTGGCGTGGGGACGACGGGAAGCAGTGGGACACCACCGATATCCCCGAAGACCTCGTCGGCCTCACGGCCAAGTACCGCCACGATCTTGTCGAGAAGGTCGCCGAGACCTCGGAAGAGCTTCTCGAGGCTTATCTCGAGCATGGAACGCTCACTGTCGAACAGATCAAGTCTGGGGTTCGCCTGGGGACGCTTCATGGGGATTTCAACCCGGTCTTCTGCGGATCGGCGTTCAAGAACAAGGGCGTGCAGCTGCTGCTCGACGCAGTCGTCGACTACCTGCCCAGCCCGGCCGACCTCCCCCCGATCAAGGGGTTCAAGCCCGGTGACGAGGAAGTCGTGGTCGAGCGCAAGCTCGAAGACACCGAGCCGTTTGCAGCCCTCGCCTTCAAGATCATGTCCGACCCCCATGTCGGCAAGCTCACCTATTTTCGGGTCTATTCGGGCCATGCCGCCAAGGGCGACTCGGTCCTGAACACCTCAACCGGTAAGAGGGAGCGTTTCGGGCGCATCCTGCGGATGCACGCCAACTCACGTGAGGACGTCGAAGAGGTGTTTGCCGGGGACATCGTCGCTGGCATCGGCTTCAAGAACACCACGACGGGAGACACCCTGTCCTCGGAGCGGGCACCGATCCAGCTCGAGTCCATGGAGTTCCCGGCACCGGTGATCTCGGTCGCCATCGAGCCCAAGACCAAGTCCGACGACGAGAAGCTCTCCGAGTCCCTGCACCGTCTCACCGAGGAGGATCCCACCTTCCTGGTTCGAACCGACGATGAGACCGGGCAAACCATCATTTCGGGCATGGGCGAGCTCCACTTGGAGATCCTCGTCGATCGCCTGCTCCGGGAGTTCAAGGTCGACGCCACTGTCGGTAAGCCACAGGTCGCCTACAGGGAGACCATCCGCAAGGCGGTTGAGAAGGTCGTGTATCGGCACGTCAAGCAGACCGGTGGCAAGGGCCAATTCGCCCACGTCGTCATCAACCTCGAGCCGACCGGTCCCGGCGGCGGTTATGAGTTCGTCGACCTCATCAAGGGTGGCAAGATCCCCCGCGAGTACATCCCATCGGTCGACTCGGGCATCGAGGAGGCCTTGGACCAGGGGATCATCGCCGGCTATCCGCTCGTAGACGTCAGGGCGATCCTGGTTGACGGG
>DATDJH010000106.1:0-3991 GCA_036520635.1 Acidimicrobiia bacterium | reverse complement strand
CGTCCCCGGGGGCGTAGAACAGCCTGGAGTGTTCGTCGGCCTGTCAAGCCGAAGGTCGCGGGTTCAAATCCCGTCGCTCCCGCCAGCCAGATCCTCTCCAAGGGTCTGGTGAGGAGGTCAGGTAGCTCAGTCGGTAGAGCGCCGGTCTGAAAAACCGGAGGTCGACGGATCGACGCCGTCCCTGACCACGAACTTCCCCGTCTGATCATCTTGGGCCACCCAGCTGCGTGGGATCATGCCGCATGCATCCGCTGGCCAGACTGTGGCAGTACGCCGCCCGGTACCGCCCACGGGTAGTAGCCGCCACCCTGTTCTCGATTGCCAAGAAGATCACCGACATCGCCCCCGAGATCCTGATCGGAGCGGCTGTGGATGTGGTCGTGCGACAGGAGGACTCGTTCCTGGCCGGCCTGGGCATCACCGACGTCCGCACGCAGATGCTCGTCCTCGGGGCCCTGACCCTGGTGGTCTGGCTCGCCGAGTCGGGGTGCGACTACGCGGCCACCGTCAGGTGGAGGAACCTCGCGCAGACAATGCAACATGATCTCAGGCTGGACACCTATCGCCATGTCCAAGAGCTAGAGATGGCCTACTTCGAGGACCGAACCACCGGTGGCCTCCTGGCAGTACTCAACGACGACGTCAACCAGTTGGAGCGATTCCTCGACACCGGAGCCGATGACCTGATCCAGACCATGACCGGAGTCATCGGGATCGGCATTGTCTTCTTCATCCTTTCCCCTGTTATCGCTCTGCTCGCGATCGTCCCCGTTCCGTTCATCATCTGGGGCTCCTTGCTATTCACCAGGAAGCTCGAACCTCGCTACAAGGCGGTTCGCGACCAAGCCGGAGAGGTCAACAGCCGGCTAGCCAACAACCTTGGTGGAATTGCCACCATCAAGGCGTTCGTCGCCGAGGCTAGAGAAGCTTCCCGGATCGCCGAGGCTTCAGACGAGTATCAGGATCTGAATCGCGAGGCGATCCGACTCTCGTCAGCATTCGTGCCGGTGATACGCCTCGCCATCCTCGCTGCCTTCCTGGTAACCCTGCTGGTCGGCGGATTCCAAGTCATCAATGGCACCTTGGAAGTGGGAGCGTTCTCGGTCCTCATCTTCCTCACCCAGCGCCTGCTGTGGCCGCTCACCGAGCTCGGCGTGACCCTCGACCTCTACCAACGAGCCATGGCATCGACGAGGCGCATCCTCGATCTTCTCGACACCGAGCCGGCTCTAACCGATGGCACCGAACCTCTGTCGAGCGCCAAAGGAGGGATCAGGTTCGAAAAGATCTCGTTCGCATACGGGAACGGAGTCCCGGTTCTCAACGACGTCGACATCGTGGTTCCTCCGGGAGACACGGTGGCCATCGTCGGCTCCACCGGATCTGGCAAGACCACATTGATCAAGCTGCTGCTGAGGTTCGTCGACCCGGAGTCGGGACGCGTGTTGTTCGACGGCCAGGACATCTCGACCGTCCGGCTCACCGAGTTACGGAGAGCCATGGGTCTGGTGAGCCAGGATGTCTTCCTCTTCGACGGGACCGTTGCCGACAACATCGCGTATGGGCGGCCCGACGCGGGCCACGACGAGATCGTCGCCGCGGCCAGGGCGGCCGAAGCACACGACTTCATCGCCGCGTTGCCGAATGGCTACGACACCCTGGTCGGAGAGCGGGGCCAGAAGCTTTCCGGAGGCCAGCGGCAACGTTTGTCAATCGCTCGGGCGGTGCTCGTCGACCCCGCTGTCCTCATCCTCGACGAGGCGACCTCCGCCGTGGACAACGAGACGGAGGCGGCGATCCAGCGCTCCCTCGCCCACATTTCCAAGGAGCGAACCACCCTGGTCATTGCCCATCGACTGTCCACCATCCGCCACGCCCATCGGATTCACGTCCTCGAGGGGGGACGGGTCATAGAGACCGGAACCCATGAGGAGTTGGTCGAACTGGGCGGCACCTATGCGGCTCTGTGGAAGGTTCAGACCGGCGAATGAGGCGCGCGGTCGCGAACGGGCGCGGAACGACTGCAATTCCGGGCCGAAAGTAGATTGGCGGCCGGTGGCCGAGGCATTGCATCACCAGAGATTCATCAGCGCGGCTGCTTTCTCCATTGCGGCGGGTGCGGTGCATGCGGCGGCGATCGGGGGACATGGCGCTGCGGGGGTCCTCGGTCCTCTGCTTGGATTAGCGGCCTTCGCACAACTGGCATGGGGCCTTTTCATCCTGGTGAACCCGACCTATTTGGGGATGTTGGCCGGTGTGGTGATCAATGGGGTGGCGGTGCTCGCCTGGGGGTTGAGCCGGACAGTGGGGCTCCCGCTGGCGGGGGCCGCCGGTGAAGTCCATCCTGTCGGCGTCCAGGATGTAATTGCCGCCGTGCTAGGGATCGGCGCAGTGGCCCTGGCTTTAGGTTCGGTATCTGGACGATCTGTCAACGACGCCACGCTGAACGCCACCGTCACCACGACAATCGCTGTCAGCCTTGCGCTGGTCGGCATGCTTGTCCCGGAAGTACACGGAGCCGCCAACCAGTCGGTGCCCATCCTCGAAGCGGGCCAACTGTCCACCCGCCTCCCCCAGAATGAGGCGATTGCCTTGCTCGGGCTATCGGCCCGGCCCCCGCTCTCGGGTGCGCAGGGCCACTCCCATGACCACGGCGGCGGGCATGGGATTGGGTTCCAAGAGCCTCCACCTCCCAAACCGCTCAGTGCCACCGAACAGACCAGCCTCGACCAACAATGGGCAGCCGCGGTGGCGGCTTCCCAAAACCTGATGACGGTCGAGCAAGCAACCGCAGCGGGCTACCGACAGGCCGGGACCGAAGTGCCCGGCGTGGGCTCACACTGGGTCAAGTGGTCGCTGGTAGACAAGCCTTTTGACCCGGCGCAGCCGTCGATGCTCTTGTTCTACGAGTTCACCAACGGGAAACCGCCTCAGCTTGCCGGCTTTTCATACTGGGTTGCCTCGGCCGAAGTTCCTGATGGGTTCGCCGGGCCGAACGACAGCTGGCATGTCCACACCGGCATGTGCTTCATCGATGGCTGGCTTCGCTTCCAAAACGTCGTTCAGAGGGGCGAGTGCGCAGACACCTGGATCGACGGCTCCGACTTGTGGATGCTCCACGCCTGGCCCGTCCCCGGCTTCGAGAATCGCTGGGGGCAGTTCGCCGACATGAACCCTGACATGTGCAGGCGACGGCCGAACACGCCGGACATTCTCTCCTGCAACCCGGCCGGAATCTGAACTCGCCAGACCGGGGTCGAGCAAGGCTGGCTAGGCGGGTGGGGCAGGTGGCGGTGGCGGAGGCGTGGGCGGACGGCCACCGAGAGCCTCGTTTGCCTCCAAAAACTCCTGGGTGGTCATCTCACCCTGGGCGTAGCGCATCCGGATAGTGATCAGGGCTTGATCCATCGGCGGGAAGCTGTTGGCGGATTTGGTCGAACTCTGACGGAAGAGCAGGACGACACCTGCCACCAGCAGTGCGATGAAGAAGAGCAGAGCCAAGACCGCGACCCATCTCAGTGCCATGCCGTGCCATCGCATGCCGAAACCGTGCCCGAGCCGAAGTGCGAGGTGCGTCAACATGAGTTCCAGGATACGACCAGGTCACAATTGTCGATAGATCACATCAGCCCAAAGTGCTGACCGTCACATTGCTGCCGCTCTCACACGGCAGACGGTGAGGGCTGGCTCGGTTCCGTGTTGCGCCGCCACGTGAGCACCACGACCCCAATGATCATGACCGCGATCGAGACCCATCCGTTGCGGCTCAGCTCCAGAAAGCGGAATGTGGTGTCGGTCCGGATCAACTCGAGCAGGAATCTCATCAAGCCGTAACCGACGAGGTAGATGCCTATGAGACGGCCCTGCAGGGACGGGTATCGACGTTCCAGCCAGATGATCGTCCCGGCCAGGGCGAAGTTCCACAGTGACTCATATAGGAAGGTTGGATGAAACGTCTCGTACTGGGAGTATTCCTCGGGTCTGAACTGGG
>DATDJH010000105.1:0-6090 GCA_036520635.1 Acidimicrobiia bacterium | reverse complement strand
CCCCAGCCCGATGGGGCGCCTCCACTCTCAGAAATCAACTCGCCCGATATCGACCTATCGGAACTAGCCAGCGTCCTCGACCTCGCCACTCGCCTGGTGGCCGAGGCCGGGCTGGTCTGAGTTGACCGCCCCCCTGGTCCTTCCCAGGATCGACCCCGGGCCCGTCCGGCACCGGTCAAGTCGCGGGTGGTGGCTGGCTGCCGGCGTTGCTCTATTGCCCGGGCTGATCCCACCGATCAGCCTCGCCATCCTGGTGCTCGGGAGAGGCATGACGCTCGCGATCCCTATGGATCGGCTCGTCGAGCTCTTCGCCAGCACTTTGGCGTTGACGGTCGCTGTCACCGCCACCGCCCTGGTGATCGGCCTTGCCACCGCATGGGTTACCACCCGCGTCGCCCTCCCCGGCCGAAGGAGCTGGATGATCCTGGCCGCCCTTCCCCTCGTAGTCCCGTCCTACGTCGCGGCGCTGAGTCTGATAGCTGCCACCGGCCCCAACGGCGTCATCACGGAGGTGCCGACTCCCTACGGCTTCGTAGGCGCCTGGCTGGTCCTCTCGATCTTCACGGCACCACTGGTCCACCTGACCGTCATCCCGGGATTGCGCGCCATCGACACCGCCACGGAGGAAGCGGCCACCGGCCTTGGCGCCGGGAAATGGAAGGTCTTCAGGACCGTCACGCTGCCCCAGCTTCGCCCCGCCATGGTCTCGTCGGCGTTGTTGGTCGGCCTCTACGTCGTATCAGACTTCGGGGCAGTCTCCCTGCTCCGCTACGACACTTTTACCAGAGCGATCTACACCCTCTACCGGGGCCAGATCGACCGGAGACCGGCGGCCACCCTCTCCCTGATCCTGATGATTTTGGCCGTCCTGATCCTGTTCGTGGAGCGCCGCACCCGAGGCCGCGCCGCCCTCTATTCGAGAAGGCCACGACGCAACCGGCCCTTACTCAGGTTGTCGACCTGGCCGATGGCCCTTGCTCTGTTTCTCATCGCTGCATATGCGCTGATTGCCCTGGGAATGCCTCTCTATGTCATGGCCGTCACAGTTGGGCGCGGGCTCGAGGCCGGTCAGGTGATCGGCACCACCCTGGGGGCGGAGACCGTGCGATCTCTTGGCGTGGCGATCCTTGCTGCGCTGGTCACCGCCTTCGCTGCCTTCCCTGTGGCCATGGTCACCACCCGGCGGCCAGGCCGACTCTCGGGATGGGTGGAATCGGTGGTCTGGGGCACCTACGCCCTGCCTCACATCACGGTTGGCGTCGCCGCCATAGCGTTTGCCCTGCAATGGGCCCGACCCCTCTACCAAACGTTGATCTTTCTCCTCGTTATCTATGTCGCACTCTTCCTTCCACAAGCTGCGGGATCTACCCAGGACTCCCTGAGAAGAGCGAGCCCGGACCTCGAGGATGCGTCGCGCGGGCTCGGTCGCAGCCCCTTCAGCACACTGCTTCACATCACGTTGCCGCTGGCCAGGCCCGGATTGATGGCTGGAGGGGCACTGGTGTTCCTGAGCGCGATGAAGGAGTTGCCGGCGACCATCCTCCTTCGGCCCAACGGCTTCGAGACTCTGGCCATCCGGGTCTGGAGCTCCACATCCGAAGGCTTTCTGACCAGGGCGTCCGCCGCCGGCCTGGTTCTCCTTGTGGTTTCGATCGTGCCACTCTTCCTTGTGATGTCACGTGACCTCGGCGACTGATCGTCTCGCCATCCGGGCCAGGGACCTGACGAAGTCCTATGGCGACGCGGTGGCCCTCGATCATTTCAGCCTCGACGTGTGGGAGGGAGGGGTGGTCACCCTTCTCGGCCCGTCGGGATGCGGAAAGACGACGGCGCTCAGGGTGATCGCGGGTTTCGAAAGTGGGAGCGGCTCGATCGAGATCCACGGCCGGACTGTCCTCGACGCTGACACCTTCGTCCCACCTGAGAAGCGAAAAGTGGGCATGGTGTTCCAGGACTACGCCTTGTTTCCGCACATGACGGTGGGGGCGAATGTGGGTTACGGCCTGCCCAGAGGCGATCGCTCGGCGCGCGTGGGCCAGGTCCTCGAACTTGTCGGGTTGACCGGGCTCGAAAACCGAATGCCCAACGAGCTTTCCGGCGGGCAACAGCAAAGGGTCGCCCTCGCCCGTGCCTTGGCACCGGAGCCCGAAGTCATCCTCCTCGACGAGCCGTTCTCCAATCTGGACGCCAGCTTGCGCGACCGGGTGCGACGCGAGTTGCGCTCGATACTCACCGAGGCTCGGACCACGGCGGTGTTCGTCACCCATGACCAGGAAGAGGCGCTGGCCACCTCTGACATCGTGGCAGTGATGAAAGACGGCAGGATCCTCCAGGCCGACACCCCGGCTGAGCTCTACTCCAACCCGAGCGACCCCTGGGTCGCTGAGTTCCTCGGCGACGCCGACGTCATCGAGGCGGTTGCGCGCAACGGTCGGGTCGACACCCCGGTCGGAGGGTTCGACACCGCACTCGATGGCGATGTGTCGGTGATCGTCCGCCCCGAGAACATCCAAATCTCGCTAGGCGAGACCCCCAACGCCGTGGTGGCAGGGAGCGAGTTCTTCGGTCATGACCAGCTGGTGACCTTGGCCCTGACCGGAGGCACCAGGGTGCGCGCCCGTCTCGGCCCCCGACCGGTGTACCGGATCGGTGAGGCGTGCCGGGCCCGGGCCATCGACGCCAGAGTCTTCGCCCGATGACTGACTCAGCTCTGGCCCTTCTGGCTGCCGTCGCCGCCACCGTGTTCGCCGTCGATCTGTGGCTCGACTATCGCAGGCGGCCGCGACCCCACATCGCCGCCTACGGAATCGGAATGACCATGTTCGCCGTAGCCACCTGGGCGTTCTTCATCGGTCTCAGCTTTGGGTGGACCGGGCCTGTCTACCGCACCTTCTATCTGTTCGGAGCCATTCTCAATATTCCCTTCCTTGCTCTGGGCTCGATGTTCCTCGTGGTGGGAAGGCGATCCGGACATGTAATGGCGATCGCTCTTGGTGCGTTCACCGCGATCGCCACCACGCTCACAGCCACTGTCCCTTTCGCCAATCCCCTGCCTGAGTCGGGCGTTCCGCACGAGATCTTTGCCGAGGGGTTTGGGCCGAGGCTCTTCGCAATCATCGGAGGGGCGGCGGGGACGACGATCCTCGTGGTGCTGGCGGTGGTCAGCATCCTCAGGTTCTGGAGGACGAACCGGAAGATCGTTTGGGGCAACCTCTTGATCGTGGCCGGCACCCTCGCAGCCGCGTCAGGTGGGACGGGACTGGCGCTCGGCGAAAGCAGTGCGTTTGCGGTGTCCCTATTGGCTGCCGTGACCTTGATCTGGGCCGGGTACAAGGTGGCCTCGGGGCGGAGATCGACCGCGGCGGCTCCTTCGGTGTCAACCCCCGATGTAGCTCATCTCGACTCGCGACCCGATGCTGACCGTCTGTGACGACCTGATCTCGGAGTAGCGGTCAGTCCGTTTCGACCAGACCCCGTCGAGGATTGAACCCACGTCCTGTCCGTTGCGCAGGGCGTCGCGCAGATTGGTGCCAGCCGTGGCGAACAAACAGGTGTAGAGCGAGCCCTCGGCCGAGATCCGGGCTCGGGTGCAGGAACCGCAGAATGGCTGGGTGACCGAGGCAATGACCCCAACTTCTCCCTGTCCATCGAGATATCGAAAGCGGTTGGCCACTTCTCCCGGATAGTTGGGGGGAATCGCCTCCAAGGGGAAGACCTCGTTGATCGACGAGATCATCTCCTCGGCCGGAACAACGTCGTCCAGGCGCCAGCCGTTGGTGGTGCCTACGTCCATGTATTCGATGAAGCGAACGATGTGACCGGTGCCGCGGAAGTGGCGGGCCATGTCGAGCACGGCATGATCGTTGACGCCGCGCTGGACGACGGCGTTGACCTTTATCGGGCCGAGACCGGCCTCCGCCGCCGCGGCTATCCCCTCCAGAACTGCAGCCACCGGAAATCCGACGTCGTTCATCCTCTGAAACGTCGGGTCATCAATGGCGTCGAGGCTCACGGTGACCCGGTCCAAACCTGCAGCAGCGAGACCTTGGGCCTTGCGGGGGAGCAAAGACGCGTTGGTGGTCAGAGTGAGATCCCGCACACCATCCAACGGGCGGATCATCCCGATCAACTTCTCGATGCCTTTGCGCAACAACGGCTCCCCGCCGGTAATTCGGATCTTCTCCACCCCTCGCTCCACGAAGGCGCGGGTGAGGACAGTCATCTCGTCGAAGGTGAGCAGATCGTCCCTGGGGAGGAACTCATGGTCCTTGCCGAAGACTTCCTTGGGCATGCAGTAGGTGCAACGGAAGTTGCAACGGTCAGTCACCGAGATCCGGAGGTCGCGCATCGGGCGCTGGAAGGCGTCGGCCAGGGTGCTCACCGGGCCAACGTTATTGGAGTCGACGCCGTAGCGCTCCTGCTGTTCGGGCGTGGACCGTTTACGGTGCTCCGATGACCGACGGGGACGGCACCACTTGGCGCGCCGGTTTGGCTCTTGATCCGGACCTGGCATTGGCTCCGGTCAACCCCCTTGTATTCGGGTCATTCATCGAGCACATGGGTCGCTGCGTATACACCGGGATCTTCGAGCCAGGGCATCCCCGAGCCGATCGGCACGGATTCCGGTTGGATGTTCTCGATCTGGTCCGCGAGCTCGGGGTGACCGCGGTGAGGTACCCAGGCGGCAACTTCGTCTCGGGGTACCGCTGGGAGGACGGGGTAGGGCCGATCGAAGGCCGACCCACGCGCCGTGACCGAGCGTGGAAGAGCATCGAGCCCAACGACTTCGGCCTGGGAGAGTTCATGCATTGGACCGTGAAGGCTGGTGTCGAGCCCATCGTCGCCCTGAACCTGGGGACCCGGGGATCAAAGGAAGCGGTCGAGCTCCTGACATACGCGAACCTCTCCGACGCAGGAGCCTTCTCTGACCTTCGCCGCCGTCACGGTCACCCGGAGCCCTATGACATCCGGACCTGGTGCCTCGGCAACGAGATAGACGGGCCCTGGCAACTGGGGCACAAGCCCGCCGACGAATACGGGCGCCTGGCCGAGGCCACTGCCCGAGCGATGCGGGAGACCGACCCCGGGCTCCGCCTGGTCCTATGCGGGAGCTCTGGGATCTCGATGCCGACGTTCGGCTCTTGGGACCGGACGGTGCTCGAGCATGCCTTCGACCAGACAGATCTGATCTCGGCGCACGCTTATTACGACCCCGAGGCCATGGCTGCGGAAGAGTTCCTGGCGTCTGCAGCAGAGATGGGCCAACAGATATCGAGTGTCACAGAGATCGCCGACGAGGTCGCCCGACTGCGTGGCTCGTCGAAACGGATCGGGATCGCCTTCGACGAGTGGAACGTGTGGTACATGGGCCGCCACAATGACACGCCCCCTGCGGAGGAGTGGCGTCACGCGCCTCGGCTCTGCGAGGAGCAGTACACGGTCACCGATGCAATCGTCGTGGGCTCGCTGTTGATGACACTGGTCCGTAACAGCGACCGGGTTGGAATGGCGTGTCAAGCGCAGCTGGTCAACACGATCGCACCGATCCGTGCCGAGCCCGGTGGATCCAGTTGGCGCCAGACGACTTTCTACCCGTTCTCGATGATCGCCCGTCACGCCCACGGCCTCGTGCTCGACGTGGTCGTGGATGGTGACCAGATCGAATCGGGACGTCGAGGCACGGTGCCGGCGGTCGATGCGGTGGCGACCTTCGACCCACCCTCCCGGGCGACCACGGTATTCGTTGTCAACCGCTCCCGACAGCACCGATCGGCTGTGACCGTAGACCTCCGACGACTGGGGCCTGCCGCCGTGATCGAGTGGCTGATCCTGGCCGACGACGACTCGGGAGCGACCAACACCGAGCACAGCCCGGCGCGAGTCCGCCCCCGGTCCGGGAGTTGGGAACACGCCAGGGAAACAGTCACCATCGCCTTGCCCCCGGTCTCATTCGGGATGCTTCGTCTCGGCCCCGCCTGAATCACGAAAGAAATTCACGCTCCGGGCGTCATCGAACCTGGACCGCGCCCTATGTTTGTAATCGTTATCGAAATCGTTACCGAGATTCGGCCACGAATCCGGTGGAGGAGA
>DATDJH010000104.1:0-7851 GCA_036520635.1 Acidimicrobiia bacterium | reverse complement strand
GGCCTTGGCCAATTGCACGGCGCGGACATCGCTCTGCGTGACCTCAATCCGGGGCTCAGTGCAGAGCACGTAGCTGAAGGTTCGCTCCGAGGGCACCACCCGCGGAGAAGGTTCAGACGGTTCGCGGATCACACCATCGGTGTCGATGACGCCTGCCAGGAACAACCCGGCGATCGCCTCGATGATCCCGGACCCGCAGATCCCGGTGACTGAGCCGAAGTCGAAACCGGGCTCGTCCGACCAGACCTCCTGTCCGATCACCGAGAACCGGGGCTCCAACGTCGCCTTGTCGATTCGAACCCGTTCGATGGCGCCTGGCGCTGCCCGTTGCCCAGATGAGATCTGCGCTCCCTCAAAAGCCGGGCCGGTCGGGCTCGATGCCGCCAGGAGGCGCTCCTTGTTGCCAAGCACCAACTCGGCGTTGGTGCCCACATCGACCAGCAGCTGAAGGGTGTCAGATCGGTGCGGGCCTTCGGAGAGAACGGCTCCGGCCGCGTCGGCCCCAACATGACCGGCAATGCAGGGGAGGGTGTAGACCCGGGCACCGGGGTTCACGTCGAGTCCCAGCTCCGCCGCCGGAGTGCTCAACGACGATGTGGTCACCAAAGCGAAAGGTGCGGTGCCGAGCTCGCGCGGATCCAGCCCCAGAGCCAGGTGGTGCATGATTGGGTTGCCCACCAGAGTCAATTCGAGGACATCGGCTCGATCCACGCCGCCCTCTGCGACCAACTCCCCGACCAGCTCGTCCAAGGCCTGACGCACGACCGTGGTCAGGCGGGAGGCGCCGTCCTCATTCATCATCACGTAGGAGACCCGGCTCATCAGGTCTTCCCCGAAGCCGATCTGGGGATTCATCCGGCCGGCGGAAGCCAGGACCGCACCGCTGGTCAGGTCACAGAGATGCCCGGCAATGGTGGTTGAACCGACGTCGAAGGCAACGCCAAGGGCCAGGTCCCGAAAGCCGGGCCAGATCGCGATCAGGTCTCTTGCCTGGCGAACGGCCACAGTGACCGCCCACTTTCCTCGACGTAGGACAGTCTGCAGTCCGGCAAGGACTCGATGGTCGACAGAGAGACCGGTCAGGTCCCACTGTTCGGAAAGGGCAACCATGAGGCGCTCGAGATCACCAGTCGGGCTGGCGAGGTCGGGCTCGGCCACTTCGACGTAGTGGAGGCGGACGACCGGATCGACCGGAAGGGCCGACACGCCTGCCCGCTTGCGGACCACCTGCCGGTGGACCTGGCTATCTGCGGGGACATCAATAACGACGTCGTCCTGGATGTGGGCCGCGCAACCCAGCCGCTGTCCCGCGGCGAGCGGCCGCTTGCCCTGGTAGTCGATCTCGATCGGCCCCGGTGGCGACAGTCGGTCGTCGCGGGCCTCCACCCCCGGCCTGCTTCCCACCACCACCTGACATCGCCCGCACAACCCGCGGCCACCGCATACCGAATCGAGGTCAACGCCAAGCGCCCGCGCCGCTTCGAGAACCGTGGTGCCATCGGGAAACGACCCTCTCCGCCCCGAGGGCGTGAAGATCACCTGATTGGTCACGGCGATTCAGCCGGTACTACGACGGCGGTTCTCACGGGCGCGCCCTCTCTCGCCGGCCGCCGGAGGCTCTCGATAGGTTCGTATCCAGGTCGAGCAGTTTGGGTCGTGGCCGTTGAGCACGTCGGCAGCAAGGATCGCCTGCCTGATTTCGGCCTCTAGAGGATTGGTGATGGCCGAGGTCATGCCGGCCCCCATCACCATCGCCAGATAAGCCGCGTTGATCCCTGCCCGATTTGGGAGCCCGAAGCTGATGTTCGAGGCGCCGCACGTGGTGTTGACTCCTAGCTCTTCGCGCAACCTGCCGACCAGATGGAACACCTGCCTGCCGGCTGTGGCGATGGCGCCAATCGGCATCACCAACGGGTCGACCACCACATCCTCGGTGGGGATCCCGTAGTCCGCAGCCCGATTCACGATCTTCTTAGCCACGTCGAAGCGAACGTCGGGGTCCTCAGAGATCCCAGTCTCGTCATTGGAAATCGCTACCACCGCGGCCCCATGCTTGGCAACGAGGGGCAGGACCAACTCCAGACGCTCCTCCTCACCAGTCACCGAGTTGACCAGGGCCTTCCCCTGATAGACGGCAAGCCCGGCCTCCAGCGCCTCCACGATTGAGGAGTCGATCGACAAAGGGACGTCAGTGAGGGATTGGACCAACTGAACTGCCCGAGCGAGGAGTGCCGGCTCGTCGGCGAGCGGTATCCCAGCGTTGACGTCGAGCATGTGGGCGCCGGCTTGAACCTGACTCAGAGCATCGGTCTCGACCCGGCTGAAGTCCCCGTTCTTCATTTCCTCGGCGAGAAGCTTGCGCCCGGTTGGGTTTATTCGTTCGCCGATCAGGACGAACGGCCGATCGAAGCCGATGACTACTTCCTTCGTGGGGGAGGAGACCACGGTGTCGGTCATTTGATGCCTCCGTTCCCCGCCAGTTCGCCCAGGCTGTCTGGATCGAACTCGGATTCGAGCCGGGTCACTTCGGCCGCGACTTCGCTTTCGAGGTCCTCACCGCAGGGGCGCGTGTCCCGGGCCCACTCCGAGAGGTAGTCATCGGTGCCGAACAAACCGGCGTACATGGCGGCACGGTCGATGGCGACCTGAAATCTCGGGGACAGCTCGCGCTTGACCGTCTCTCTCCCTTTGCGGGCTACCACCTGCGCAGGAATCTGGCGCCAGCGGATGACGGTCAACTCGGGCCCGGTCTCACGGGGACTCACGCCGGGACCCGACGCGACACTTCGACCAGGCTGGTCGCCAGATCGCCGTATCCAACAGGACGGTGCTCGAACCCCAGGCCGAGACGAGAGGCGGCGGCTCTGGCACGGTGGATCAGATCGGGGGTTTCGATCTGGGAGAGATAGACCAGGCGCTTGTAGTTGCCGAAGTAATCGTCTCGGAGGTGGGGCCAGCGATCGAGGCCGAGCCCACGCCAGACCAGGCGATCGAAATGGCGAACCAGGAAGTCGGTCAGATAGAAGGTGCCCGGCTCCTGATCGGACAAGGACTGGAAAACGTCACTGGTCGCAAAGAATTCGTAGCAGTGGGCCCCAGGGAGTCGCTCGACACCGCGGGCCTCGAGCACCGCATCAAGGGCCCCGCCCGTTCCGCAGTCGGCATAGCCGACAAACACTTCGCGGTAGCGCTGGAGACCCGAGTCAATTCTTTCCGCGACCGCCGCAGGTATGAGGTCGGGTGTGTTGTGGAGCCGGGACGGCAGGCACTCGACATCAACCCAGTCCAAAGAGTTGACCCGGACCACGTCGAGGACCTCTTTGGCAAGCGCCCCGCACGCAATCACCAAGACCCCATCACGAGGCTCGCTCACGGGTCCTCCCCGGAGGTGATCCTGCGGGCAAGAACAAGAGCCTCGGCGGTCTCGGTGGCAACCGCCGCGTCGCGGCAATAGGCGTCGGCACCAATCGCCATGCCGAATTCCTCGTTGAGCGGGGCGCCACCGACCATGACGATGTAGTCGTCGCGAATGTTCCGCTCCTTCAGAGCGTCGATAACGACCTTCATGTAGGGCATGGTCGTGGTGAGAAGTGCCGACATGCCGAGGATGTCCGGCTTGTGCTCCTCGAGAGCGGCGATGAACTCTTCGGCATCGGTGTTGATCCCGAGGTTGATCACCTCGAAACCGGCACCCTCGAGCATCATCGCCACCAGGTTCTTACCGATGTCGTGAATGTCTCCCTTGACGGTGCCGATCACCACCTTGCCGATGGTTCGGGCACCGGTCTCCACGAGCAGGGGGCGGAGTATTTCCATGCCGGCCTTCATCGAATTGGCTGCGAGCAGGACTTCGGGAACGAACAGAATCCCATCACGGAAGTCGATGCCGACGATGCGCATCCCCTCGACCAGGGCCTCGTTGAGAACTTCCTGCGGCCCCCAGCCACGATCGAGGAGTATCTGGGTGCCTTCAACTATCTCGTCGGCCATGCCGTCATAGAGATCGTCGTGCATCTGCGTCACGAGATCCGCGTCAGAAAGTGAATTCAGATCTAGCTCATCGTCGGCCATCGGTGTCTCCCGGTGCGTTCCACGATGTGGTCGTGTGCTGTATGTTGGAACATTAGTCTGCCGACCGCATCAGAGTCCATGGCAGGCCATCATTGGCCATACCGAGAAATGAGGTTGTTACGTGAGTGATGTGCCCTCCAGCGCCAGCGTTGTGGTGATTGGAGCCGGAATCGTCGGGAATTCAGTGGTGGGCCACCTCGCCGAGCTCGGCTGGCGGGACATCGTCCAGATCGACAAGGGCGCCCTGCCCAACCCGGGAGGCTCCACCGGCCACGCCTCCAACTTCATCTTTCCGGTTGATCACAACAAAGAAATGGCGATGTTGACCCTCGATAGCCAGCGCCAATACGAGGCGATGGGGGTCAATGTCACGTGTGGGGGCGTTGAAGTCGCCCGCACCGAGGCGCGGATGGAGGAACTGCGACGACGCATGACCTCGGCGAAGAACTGGAACATGGAGGCCCACCTGGTCAGCCCCGCCGAGATCAAGGAGCTCGTCCCCTTCATCAACGAGGAAATCCTTCTCGGAGGCTGCTACTTCCCAACTGTGTCGGCAGTGGACTCGCTGCGGGCGGGCACCATTTTCCGGGAGCGGGCTCAGGCCCTGGGGGCTCTCGAGACGGTGGCCAACACCGAGATACTGGGGATCGAGACCGATCGGGGACGGGTCACAGCGGTGGTCACGGACAAGGGCCGCGTCGAAGCCGAGTACGTGGTCATCGCCTGCGGTGTTTGGAGCCCTCGCATCGCCCGAATGGCAGGGGCAACCATCCCGCTCACCCCGGCGGTTCACCAGATGATCGACGTAGGGCCAATCCCCATCCTTCAGGAGTCCGGCAAGGAGCTGGCATTTCCCATTGTCCGCGACATGGACACCTTCATGTACGAGCGGCAGACCTCGGGATCGATGGAGGTGGGCTCCTACGCCCATCGCCCGATCTTCCACTCCCCCGACGAGATCCCTTCGATCTCCGAGGCGCGGTTCTCACCCACCGAGCTCCCTTTCACCGCCGACGACTTCGATGACCAGCTCGAGGACGCGCTGGAGTTGATGCCCGACATCCTGTCCGGGGCCGAGATCAAGTACGCAATCAACGGCCTCCTCTCTCTCACTCCGGACGCCATGCCCCTCATCGGCGAGACGGTCGAGGTGAAGAACCTGTGGTCGGCGGCAGCCATCTGGATCAAAGAGGGACCGGGAACCGGGCGGGCAGTCGCCGAGTGGATGACACATGGATACCCCGAACTCGACCCCCACGCCTCCGACATTGCCCGGTTCTACCCGTATGCCCGCACCGAGCGCCACATCCGGGCGCGTTGCGCCGAGCACTTCAACAAGACCTACGGGATCGTCCACCCCCGGGAACAGTGGGCCTCCGAGCGGGACAAGCGGCTTTCCCCGGTCCATTCCCGCACCGCCGATCTTGGAGCCGTCTACTTCGAGGCAGGAGGCTGGGAACGTCCCCATTGGTATGAGTCCAACGCCCACCTCGTCGACCAGTACGGGGTCGAGGACCGACCCCATGAGTGGGATCGCCGCTGGTGGTCCCCGATTCAGAGTGCCGAGCACCTTGCGATGCGGGAAAAGGTCGGGATGGTCGACCTGGCTCCATTTGTCATCTTCGACTTCACCGGTCCCGGAGTCGTCGACTACATCCAACACATGACGGTCAACAACGCCGACGTCGAAATCGGGCGCTCGGTCTACACGCCTCTCTTGACCGAATCGGGTGGCTTCAAGGCCGACCTGACCGTGCTCCGTCTCGGGGACGAGCACTACCGGGTCATCACCGGGGCGTTTGACGGGCCTCGGGACAAGCACTGGTTCGGGCGGAAGCTCCCCGGGGACGGGACAGTGCAGCTCTCAGACTTGACTTCGGCCTACACCACCATCGGGGTCTGGGGCCCCGAAGCTCGCACTCTCCTGCAATCGATCACCGATCACGACCTCTCCAACGAGTCCTTCCCCTACGGGACCACCCAGAGTGTCGATTTCGACTCGATCAACGCTCGTCTGTTCCGTATCTCCTACGTCGGGGAGCTGGGCTGGGAGGTCTACGTGCCTTCCGAGGCCGGCCGGCCGATGTGGGACCGGATCTGGGCTGCAGGCCAGGACCTTGGGGTCACTGCCGTGGGCGCAGGGGTCTACGGGACCACCGGGCGACTGGAAAAGGGCTACCGGCTGATGGGTTCCGAGCTGGAAAGCGAGTACAACCCGGTCGAGGCCGGTTTGGCCAGACCACGGGTGAAGAGCCACGACTTCATCGGCAAGGAGGCCTACCTCGAGGCGAGGGAGCAGGAGCCGGCGTCCATCCTTTGCACATTGACGGTCGAAGACCACATGTCGGCCAGAGACAAGATCAAGCGGTACCCGACCGGACGGGAGCCGATCACCACCCCGGACGGCGGGCGGATCACTGACAGCAAGGACCGCCCCTCCTACGTGACAACGGCAGGCGCCGGGCCCTCAGTCGGCAAGTACCTGCTGATGGCCTATCTGCCCCCTGAGCACGCAGTGGTGGGGACCGACCTTGCGGTCATGTACATGAACGAGCTCTACCCGGTGAAAGTGGCCGTGGCCGGATCGACACCACTCTTCGATCCAGAAGACCAGCGGATGAAGAGTTGAGAATTCTCGTCTGTGTGAAACGGGTGCCGGCCCCCGGCGCCCGCATCGTCCTCACCGACGACCAGCAGGCGGTCGATGCCCGTCATCTGCCGTTCACGGTGAGCCCGCACGAGGAGTGCGCCGTCGAGGAAGCAGTTCGGATCAAGGAGAGGCTGGGCGGAGGCGTCGTCGTGATGACCCTGGGGCCGGCCGAAGCCGAGGAGCAGCTGAGATATGCGGTCTCGGTCGGGGCCGACGAGGCGGTGCTGGTCACAACTGACGGGTCCGATTTGGACCCTCAGGCTACGGCTGCCGCATTGACCAAGCGCATCGCCGAGCTCGAGGCGAGCGGCGGGCCCTTCGATCTCATCCTTTTCGGAAACGAGTCGGCCGACTCCGCCGGCTATCAGGTCGGGATCCGGGTGGCTCACGCCCTGGGCCGGCCGGTGATCAGCGGGATCAAGGGGATTGACATCGAGGGCGCCAGCCTTGTGGCCAGACGCGAAACCGGCGCCGGCTTCGAGGTCTACCTCCTCCCTCTCCCAGCGGTGGTCGCGGTGCGAGAAGGGATCAATCTCCCGCGCTACCCCACCCATCCCGCCCGACTCCAGGCTAAGAAGGTCGAGGTTGCAATCAGCGCGGCCGACCAGACGCCAGGCGGTTTGAAGATGTTGCGATTGGTCACCCCTGCGGAAACGGCCAGCGCCACCAGCATTCTCGGCCAAGGACCTGAAGCTGCGCCGGCGGTGGTCGATCTCTTCGAGAGCCTGGGTCTGATGTGAGCCTGAGATTCGTCTTTGTCGAGCACGAAACAGGCGTCCCGCTCGAGACCTCCCTACAGGCCATCGCCATGGCCTCTTTGTTGGGTGAGGTCTGTTCGGTGAGCGTCGGGCGATGTGAGATCGGTGCTGTCTCCCGACACATCGAGATCGAACACCCTCTGCTCTCTGATTACGCGCCGGAGGCAATCGGTGAGGCACTCGCCCAGCTGATCCGCTCCGAGTCGCCCGATGCGCTGCTGGCCGCCGGTACCGAGCGAGGCAACGAAGTCCTCGCCCATGTGGCCGCGCTCATGGACCTCCCCCTGGCCGCCAACGTGATCGAGGTTCGCCCGACGAGCGGCACCTGGGAGTTGACCCGGACCCGGTGGGGCGGAAGTCTTCTCGAAGAGG
>DATDJH010000103.1:0-2926 GCA_036520635.1 Acidimicrobiia bacterium | reverse complement strand
ATCAATCCACTGGCGTGGATCGCTTCTCCCGCTGCAAGGTCATCATCCGCTGCAGGACCGCCGAGTGCGGCTCACTGCCCGGGGTGAGCAGGTCCATCTCGGCCTGGAGGCCCGCCATTTCGGCATCGAGCCGGCGCTCCTTCAGCCGTCCGTTCATCTCCCCGACCGATGCCAGGGGCCGATCATCGAGAGCAAGGGAAAGCAGCATCCCTTGCAACAGAGGCTCGACGTCAGAGATGTCCAAAGGCGTGCCGTGTGGTGTCGACGAGATCCGGGATTCGAGGGCCGCAAAGGCCTCGCCCAGCCGCTCATCGGCGAAGTCGCTCTCGGTGAGATCTAAGAGCCCGCCGTTGTTGGCCAGGACCAGACGGAGCAGCTCCACGTCGATGCGATCGAACGGCTTGTCGGTCGAAGTACCCCCTCTTGTCCCGGTTGTTCGCCCCCCGCCGACCGCAGCCTCCACATCCGCCAGGTCCACCCCAACCCGCCGCGCCACGTAGCGCATGTACTCACGGCGAGCGATGACATCAGTGACCTTTCGGAGCTCCGCCACAGCGCTGTGCAATGCCCGGGCCCGACCCTCGGGGCCTGCGAGGTCGTACTTGGCCACTTCGTGGTCGATCCGGTGCTCGAGCAGCGGGCGGGCCGAGTTCACCGCCGACACCAACTCCTCGCCACGGCCCTCTTGCACGAGATCGGCAGGGTCGAGCCCATCGGGCATCACCGCCACCCGGAGATCGAGGTCGAGGCGGAAAGGTGTTTCCAACTGGTCGCCGCGGAGGGCAGCCCTGGAGCCGGCCTCATCGGCGTCGAAGGCGAGCACCACCCGCTCCGAGAATCGTCGCAACAGATCGAAATGGCCGTCACCAAGCGCCGTCCCACAGGTTGCGATTGCAGTGGTTATCCCCGCCTGGTGCATGGCGATCACGTCGGTGTAGCCCTCGACGATCACCGCAGGCGAGTCTTCGGACATGTTCTTGCGGGCACGATCCAGCCCAAACAGGAGCGATCCCTTGTGATACAGGAGGGAATCGGCCGAATTCACATACTTGGCGTCGGGGTTGTTGGTCACCTTGCGGTCGATCCCCTCCAGCTTGCGCCCCCCAAATCCAACCGGGTCGCCACGAAGGTCATAGATCGGAAACATCAGACGGCCTCGAAAGACGTCGAAGACCCCGTTTCGGCCCCGACGGGCAAGGCCGGCGTCGATCAACACCTGATCCTCGACGCCGCCCGCCTTCAACTCCTTGGTCAGTGTGTCCCAGTCGACACCGGCGAAACCCATCTTCCATTCGTCGATCAGATCGCCGTCGTAGCCTCGGCCACGCAGATAAGAGCGCGCCGGGCCGGCGTCGGCCGCAGTTCGCAGCCGCTGGTTGTAGACCTCGATCGCCCTTCGGATGGCCTCAATGGCCGCCCCTCTCCTCCCCCGGTTGCGGGCTTCGGCCGGATCCTGAGTGAGAGTGATCCCGGCCTTGCGGGCCAACAACTCAAGGGCGTCCCCGAACTCCACACCCTGGGTCTCGGAAACGAAAGTGAAGACGTCGCCACCTTTGCCACATCCGAAGCAGTGATAGAGGCCGCGGGCCCGGTCGACAGACATCGACGGCGTCTTCTCCTCATGGAAGGGGCAAACCGCCATGAAGGAGCGGCCGGAACGCTTGACGGTGGTGACCTCGGATATCAGTTCGACGAGATCAGTGGCCTCCCGGACCCGGTCGATATCGGAGCGATCTGCCATGGCCTACCGATCATAAGGACGCCCTGTTGGTCTTCAGACTGAGGTGGCCACAAAATCGAGGCGAATCACGACCTCCTGCGAGACATCGGCCACGCCCGGAGCCTGGGGAATACCCAGGCCGAAGTCGTCTCGGAGCACCGTTGTCTGTGCACTTCCCTCGATCGTGTTTTCGTCAATGAACGTGGCCGAGACGTCGAAGGTCACCGACTGAGTCGTGTCTTTGATCTTGAGATCTCCGGTCACCGTGAAGTCGATGGGCTCCCCGACCGCCGCCGCCCCGCTGAGTCCGTCCACCGAAGTCACATCGAAGCTGATGAACTCGAACTCGTCGCTAGCGGAGTTCAGGATCACCGGGCCCCGGATGGCGCGATCCCGGTTTCCCGAGTCGGTCTCGAATGTGCGAGCGTTGATCAAGATCTGGGAGAACTCGGCGGAAGTGAGGTCGGCAGGGTCGACCTGGATCTGACCGGCCAACTCCGACGTGGTTCCAACGACGTGCTTGGGCGACCCACGGAGAACCTCATCGATCTCGAAGCTGGCTACCGACAGAGAAGGGTCGATCACGAAGGCCTGGCCGGCCGAGGTCACGGTCGAGGGGACCGTTGTGACCGGGTCGGCGGTGGGATCGGTCGATTCCGATGCGGTTGTGGTCGACGCCTCTGCGATCGGCGGCGTCGTCAGCTCCGTCGAAGGCTCGCCCGAGCCGCCGGCGAAGTAGAGCCAGCCCACAAGACCGACCCCGAGAACCAGGATCGCTGCCAGAGTCCAACCAAGGATGCGTTTCATCGTCTTGCCACCTGAGTGAAGTGTGAGCGCCCGGGATCAAGCCCGGGTAAAGCTCAGGAGAGTTTTCCCGCCAGATAGTCGACCAAACCTGCGATCGGGATCCGGTCCTGGGCCATGGTGTCCCGGTCGCGCACCGTCACCGCCTGATCGTCCAAAGTATCGAAGTCCACGGTGACCGCATACGGAGTCCCGATCTCGTCCTGACGGCGGTAGCGACGGCCAATCGACTGCGTGGTATCTACCTCGGTCATCCATCGGCGTCGCAACTCGGATGCAATACGCTCGGCCGGTTCGATCAGTTCGGGCTTCTTGGAGAGGGGCAGGACCGCAACCTTGTACGGGGCGAGCCGCGGGTCGAGCCTCAGAACCACCCGTGTCTCGTCGTTGACCTTCTCCTCG
>DATDJH010000102.1:0-4391 GCA_036520635.1 Acidimicrobiia bacterium | reverse complement strand
GGAGGACCGCCCCGTCCGAAGTGTGGACCTGGTTTTCCAGGTCGGTGATCAGCCCGGCATCGATGTCGGCGCCGAAGCCCCCGGTCAGCTTCGGCCAGAAGAAAGCCAGGTAGTAAAGGCCCTGCAACGCCAGGAAAGATCCAAACGTCGCGGTGATGGCTCGATTGAAGAATTGACGGCGACTGACCCCGCCCTCTTCCGCCGATACCTCTACGACGCGTTGGGTCTGGACTATCTGGACCCCGGCATGCTCCGACTCGAGCTCGTCATCCTCGGGCTCAGGCTCCGGCGCCTCGACCTCTTCGATGTGGATGGGCTCCACGGAGACACCCGCCATCGAGCGGTCCGCGGCCCTGGTCTCGGAGGACACCCCTGCGGTGGGATCGGTTTGCTTATCCCCCCCACCCTGCGACCTGCGAAAGGCGACCGCGAAGGCGCCAATAGCGCCAAATATCGCGACCACGGCGACGCCGATCAGGGCGAGGTTGGTCCCACTCATTCGAATTGCACCCAGTCCTTGAGGTCGTCGAAGAAGACCCCGTCCTTCCATGGGTAGGAGAAGTTGAAGCCTCGACCCCGGAAGAGAACCCCGAACATGGTCAAGGTCGCGGCTCCGGCGAGAAACACCGAATAGAGGGCGATTGCGAACTTGCGGTCGCTCGGTCGGTGCGAAGGGTTCTTGTCGACGTAGGGGACCATCATGAAACCGATCATCCCGGTGATGGTCGGCACTGTGACTCCGGCGATCTGGGGATCGAAATAGGAGAGCAGCTCCTGCAGGCCAAGGAAGTACCAGGGTGCCTTCGACGGGTTCGGAGTGGCGTTGAAGTTGGCCGGGGCCAGCAGAGGCGAGTGGATGATGACCGCCAGGATCACCAGGAACCCGGTGATGGCGAGCAATGCCCCGAATTCCATGAGCATCAGGTGGGGCCAGGTGTTCACCTTGTCAGTGGGCTCCGCCTTCACTGTCTGGATGGCACGGGCCTTGACCACCGTGAGAAGGCGCTGCGTTCGGACACCCTCCGGGGTCCCCGCCGGGGGGACGACCGGGCGAGGGCTGACGGTGGACGCAACCTTCCCGTTGCCGGCGCCGTTCCCATCGACGGGCGTCGGTTGATCTTCGACCAGGGTCGCCACGCCAGCCGGCGCAAGTTCAGCCTCGGCTGAGGCTGCCGCAGCCTCTTCGACCGCAGGTGCAACCGGCTCCGAGCTCCCAGCCTCCTCGGCAGCTTCGACCGGCGCCAGGTCCGGCTCAGGCTCGGCGGGGGCGGAGACGTCGGCCGGGGCCTCGTGCGGCGCTTCGGGGGTTACAACCGGATCGGAAGCGACTTCGACGACTGGCTCCTCCACTGGAGCAGCCGATGCAGGGGGAACCTCTTCCACGGCTTCCTCTACAAGAGCAGGCTCGGGAGCCGGCTCCGGAGCGGGAGGCTGGGGCGGAGGGGCTTCACCCTTCATCTCGGCCAGCACCTGCTCGACCGGAAGACCCAAAGCCTTGGCCTTGGCCTCTGCCGATCTCCTGAGGAGACTCTCTGGTATCTCTGCCATTCAATGCTCCTTAGAGAGGGCCTGAAATCCCGCCGTCCTTGCGGACCCGCCAGAAATGGACCGCGAGGAAAATCACGAGAATGAACGGCAACGCGAGGACATGGAGCACATAGAAACGGAGCAGGGTTGCTGCCGACACCTCCGCCCCGCCCAAAAGGGCGAACTTGACCTGGGCTCCCACCACCGGCACGAATCCCGCCATGTTGGTCCCGACCGTGACTGCCCACAGCGCCAGCTGATCCCAGGGCAGGAGATAGCCGGAGAAGGAAAGCAACAGAGTCAGGAACAACAGGACGACACCGACCACCCAGTTGAACTCGCGCGGCGGCTTGTAAGCGCCGTGATAAAAGACCCGGCTCATGTGGAGAAACACCGAAAGCACCATCAGGTGTGCCCCCCATCGGTGCATGTTGCGCACCAATGAGCCAAAGGCCACATTTGTGGAAAGTGCCTCGATGTCGGGATAGGCGGTCTGCGCCGCAGGCGTGTAATAGAACATCAGGAAGATGCCAGTGATGGTGAGCAGGATGAAGAGGAAGAAGCTGAGGCCGCCCAAGCAGAGGGTGTAGGACAGCCGTACTCCGTGTCGCTTCACCTTCACCGGATGGAGGTGATAGAGGACGTTGTTCATCACCACATAGGACCGGTTCCTCGGGCTGTCCGAGTAGCCCTTCTTGAAAGGTGAGCCGGGACGAAGGATCGATTCGGCGAGTTGGGAGCCCCACAGCTTCTCGTTCGCTCCCTTCACCCGGTCCATGAGACCGACTTTTCCGTTGCCGTTAGCCAAGAGCTCTCCTACCAGCGCATCCCATAGGCGTACCCATTCTTGAAGTCACGTTGCCCGGTGTCGAAATCCCAGGGCCGACGATCGAGGCCAAGCTCGACTGCCTGGTCGGCGAGGGATCCTTCGAACTTTCCAAGGGAGATGACATTGGTCGGACAGCGATCGACACACAAAGCGCAACGCGTGCACTCGTCCTCGTCGACGATGAAGAAGCCGAGGTTCTGCGGATCGTCGGCCGGGTGATCGACATTGACTCCTTCGGTGATCGCATCCAGGGAGAGGTAGTGGATGCACTTCCAGGGGCAGATGTCGACGCATCCTTCGCAAATGATGCACTCCGCCTGGTCGATGTGGAGGAACTGCTTGGGGCGCAGCTTGTCCGTGAAGTAGTCACCCTCCACCACGGCAAGTTGGTAGTCATCCCGAATCGGCGGTGTCTCGTCTACGACTCCGCGAACCATCAGGTCCCTCCCTTGACCAGGGGACGACCGTAAGGCGACTTCTTGTCGGGCTTCTGTGCCGACTCCGGCCGGCCCTTGTAGATCTTCTGGACTTGCAGCGTGAAGATCGCCGCCACCGCAAGCATCACAAGGTGGTAGCCCATCGAGATCGAGTCTTTGACCACCGCGTAGCTGATCTCAACGGTGTTGCCCAACACCAGCACCGGAGGCACCACAAGGAAGATCTTCTGCGGTGACCAATCCAATTCGGTCTGCGCGTAGGAGAGCCACTCGGAGGGGACCATGCCGAAGATGATGACCAGTTCCAGCCAGGAAAGGACCGCGAGGAAGATCGCCAGCGACCAGGTCATCCTTTGATTGAGCACCCAGAGGAAAACCGCGCCGAGAATCATCATCTGGGATGCGGCAAAGACGACCAGGTAGCCGACACCCTGCCACAAGGTGCCGCGGGGCCACCAGTTGAAATAGTCGACGACCAGCGGCACTTCGACACCGTCGACGACGACCGTTTCCGACAAGCTCGAGAAGTGGATCCAGATCACCCCGAGGACGAGGGCCGCAAACCCAAGCAGAAGTAGGCCCCAGCCGGCCTTTCTGCGGGTGCTGACACTCAGTTCTGCGAGTCGGTACATCTCTGTTGTTTCGGGCGCGGATCTAGTGGCTGTCGGGCGGTTTCTACCATAACCGGGACCCGCCTACAGAACCCGAATCCGCAAGGCCCCCAAATGGTCGAGGACGGAACGAATCAGCGAAGTCGTTATGCTCCCGCCGTCCTGTCCTGAACGAGGAATCCGGTGGCGACTAGCCAATCAGCAGACATTCGAGCCTTCCTCGGAGGCGGGGCCGACGAGGACCGCGTAGCAGCGGCACACTTCATCGTTGGAGCGGTCTTCCTTGTCCTCGGCGGTCTGCTCGAGCTCCTGGCCCTGTTCGCGCTTCGGTTCGGGGGGCTGTCTCCCATCAGCCTCGGCCGGGTGGAACCGATGGCCAACCTCGCCCTGATGATCGGCTTCCTCGTGATATCCCTGGTCGGCGGTGTCTACTACGTGTTGCCACGGCTCACCGGCGCACCATTGCGGAGCCCGGCAATGGCCCGCGGCGGTCTCGCCTTGCTGGTTGTCATGGTGCTGGCCGGGCTGGGGGCGATCGCATTCGGGTTCGGCGACGGGTCCGAGCCATTCGGGCTTCCCTGGTGGCTCGATGTGCCTTTGTTGGCAGCCCTCTCCCTTCCCGCTCTCAACACCATGGCGACAATTGCCCGCCGTCAAGAGACGCGCACCTATGTGACGCTTTGGTTTGTGATCGGCGGTGTGGTCTGGTTGCCGCTCCTCTTCGCTGCCCACGTTTTGTGGACCCTCCCCTTTGCCGACTCTCTGGCGCAGACCTACTCAGGTCTCTTCTTCTCGGCCGGTTTCGTCACGATGTGGGTCTTCACGGTCGGGACCGGTCTCTTCTACTACACGCTGGTCAAGGAAGTCGACGTGCCCCTGGCTTCGAGGCAGTTGGCCGTGGCCGGTTTCTGGTCGTTGGGCTTTGCCGCCGTCTGGTGGGGTATGGCCCAGCTGATCTTTGGCCCGGGGCCGGGCTGGGCCGATGCC
>DATDJH010000101.1:0-6258 GCA_036520635.1 Acidimicrobiia bacterium | reverse complement strand
GCGCCGGGTCTCCTCCAACTCAGAGCCGACCTGTCCGGCGAGGCCGCCCATCGTGGTCAGCATCAACCCCCGGATCGAGTCGAGGTCCGATTCGAGCGCTTGGAGAGCCTCCTCGGCGCCGGCCCGGTCGTCGTTGCGGATCGCGTCGAGATAGGTCCCCTGCGCGGCTTCGAGGCCGGCGCTGAACTCGTCGACGGCGAAGGTGACGGTTGCCGCCACTCCCTCCGGCAGGGCCGCTCGGACGTTGTCAAACTCTGATCGCCACTTCGAGAACTCGAACGTGGCGGTGGCCATGTCGGTGAGTGTCGGATCTGTTTCCAAGGCCGGGGCAACCAGCATTGGCTCCAGAGCTCCGCGGTAGGCAAGCCCGTCACGCAGCTGCCGCACGATTTCGAACGACAGCGAGGCGGCATCGCCTGCGATCGTCTCGGTGTCAGTCTCAGGATCGGGCAGGGCGACAGAGGCGTCGAACAGGCCCCTCGCCGCGTCGTCGAGGTCGAAGAGATCGGTTGCGGTCAGGTTCACGGTGCTCGCCGGCGCGGCGAGCTGATCGGCGATCGGACCGATCCCGTCCAGGCTCGCCGAAAGCTGGGTGGCCTGTTCTTGAACCGCAGCCACCGACGCCGCCGCCGCTCCACTTGAACGCTGGTACAGCCAGAAAGCAGTTCCACCGGCAGCAACTGCGACGATCAAGAGCAGCAGCACCGTGCTCCACCGGAAGCGGCGGGCTTTGAGATGGCGTCGGTCGGGTGATATCGGCTTCCAGTCGACAAGCGAAGGAGCATCCAGCTCGGTGGAATCCCAAAGGTCTTGGACCAAATGACCGGTCGGGGCGGTCGGACGGGTGATGACTGTCGTGGTGGTCGACAACTGGCTCGGCGCGTTATAGACGACGGTCGTCTCGCTTGGCGCGTCGGAGAACCCGAGCGACTCCATCGAGGGGAAACGCGCAAACCTGCCGTGCTTTGTAGGTGAGGTAGCGGTCATCGAGGGCTCTCGCTTACAGTCGTCAAGTCATCTCGCCCGATGCCCCGTGACACCATGCAGGTTAACTTCGTACGTCTCGACCCGGAACTAGAAATTCCCACAAGGTCACATATCGGCGATGCCGCCATCGACCTTCACTCCAGAATTGACTTTGGCCTCGCGCCTGGGGAGCGAGCGGCGGTGCCAACCGGGATCGCAGTAGCCATTCCGGAAGGGTTTGCGGGGCTGGTGCTGCCCAGGAGTGGTCACGCACTCAGGTCCGGCATCGGCGTGGTCAACGGGCCCGGTCTCATCGACTCCGGCTACCGGGGCGAAGTGACCGTTCTCCTCATCAATCACGGGGCTGAACAAGTCGACTTCTCTCGCGGGGACCGGGTGGCCCAACTGGCCGTGGTGCCCATCCCCGATGTGGAGTGGACGGAGGTCGAAGACCTCGATGCGACGGTGCGAGGCGACGGAGGATTCGGCTCGACCGGGGTCTGAGGCAACCATTTGGTTGGCATTTGGCCCGGGCTACAATGCCGCCTCCGCTCGCGGAAGTAGCTCAGTTGGCTAGAGCGCAACCTTGCCAAGGTTGAGGTCGCGGGTTCGAATCCCGTCTTCCGCTCTGACGACGGACCCAGGTCAAGTCGTCCGGTACCGGCGACGTGGCCGAGTGGTTAGGCGCGGGTCTGCAAAACCCGTCACACCGGTTCGATTCCGGTCGTCGCCTCGAGAGAGGAACACGGGCTCTTAGCTCAGCCTGGCTAGAGCGCTTGCTCGACACGACAGCAGCATGCTGCTCGGCGAACAGTTGACACCCCGACAGTGGATGGGTGCCGTTGTCATCGTGCTCGCCGTTACGGTTGCTGCGCGGAGCGTCGCCGGGCGCACGACCGAGGCCCCTGACCCCTCACTGACAGACGCCTGACAGATCACCGACGCTGGTCGACACGGCAGCGACGGCGTCGCCCCGCCCGAGTGGTACGACGAGCAGTACGCCGACTAGTCAAGATTCTCGGAAAAGGCTTGACCTTCAACCCGCCTTGAAGGTTTATTGTGGTGGCATGAACGGATACAAGATTTCGGAAGCGGCTAACCGGACCGGGTTCTCAGAGAGCGCCCTCCGCTTCTACGAGCAGCAGGGAGTGGTGGTACCCGAGCGTACATCAAGCGGCTACCGGAGCTACAACGCCGAGGACATCGAGTCGTTGCAGTTCCTGGCAAGGGCCAAGAGACTCGGCCTCACCCTCGATGAGATCAGCGAGTTGCTCCTGCTTCTCGACGACGATGAGTGTCGACCGGTGCAGGATCGGATGCGAGCGCTGGTCACCGAGAGGATCGACGAGACGCAGGCCAAGATCGGAGACCTGATCGCGTTCACGGGACAACTCCAACGAGCCGCAGCCCGTCTCGGCCCTCACACTCCAGACGGCGGCTGCGACGACGATTGCGGCTGCAAGTCCGACTCACCTGCGGTGACCACGCGGACCCTGATTCCCCTGGGAGCGTCCCAAGACATCTCGTGCAGCATCGAACCCGGCCAAGCCGTCGAACGGATCGAGGACTGGAAGGCGTTGCTCGCCCAGGCGGTGGGCCGCCAACCGATCCCCTCGGGGATTCGGATCAGCTTCACCCGCGACGTCGACATCGCGGGACTGAGCCAGCTTGCCGCCAGCGAACAGACCTGCTGTCAGTTCTTCAACTTCACGATCGGCATCGCCTCCGACACCGTGAGCCTCGACGTGACCGGCCCTGGAGACGCCCAGCCGGTGATCGCATCCATCTTCGGAGTCGCCGCATGAAGCGGGGAGAGATCATCGCCTTCGCTGCAGCCTGCCTTGCCTGCTGTCTCCCCCTCCTGCTCGGCATCATCGGAGTCACCACCGGAGCCACCGGCGCGGTCGGATTCTGGGTCGGGAGAAACCAGGCCCTGATCGTGGCCTCGATCGGGCTCGCCTACCTGGTCTACACCGCAGCCCGACACATTCGAGCGAAAGCATCGAACGTCGAGAAGGTCGACCTGACCCGCAAGCCCAGCTAGGTAGCGTCCTCGGATGACCGTCGCGCGATCAATCGGACTCTTCATCATCGCTGCCATCGCTGAGATCGGCGGTGCCTACTTGGTCTGGCAGGGAGTCCGAGAAGACAAAGGCTGGTACTACGTCGCCGCAGGCATCGTCGCCCTCGCTCTCTATGGATTCGTCGCCACCTTCCAACCCAGCCCACACTTCGGAAGAGTCCTCGCCGCCTACGGCGGAGTCTTCGTCGCAGGCTCGCTGGTTTGGGGGATGGTCTTCGACGGCTTCCGACCCGACCGCTACGACACCATCGGAGCCGCCCTCTGCCTCATCGGCGTCGGAGTCATCATGTTCTCGCCCCGCACCCTCAGCTGACGCCCACGGGCTGACCTCCAAAACGGCTAACAGCTAGACGTCGTCTGGGACAGACCAGTCCGCTACGCGGTGATCGCGCGACCCGCGAGATACCCAAGCCAGACTGCGAATAGCCCGCCCATCACCGACGCTGCGACGTACCCGGCCGCCATACCAAGCCGGTCGTCCTGTGCCGCTGACAGGCTCTCCCATGCGAAGGTCGAGAAGGTGGTGAACCCGCCGAGCACGCCGACCGTGATCGCCGTCATCACCGGCACCGGCCACCTGCCGAGGAACGCCGAGAAGACCAGGCCGATGACGAACGACCCCGTTACGTTCACGACGAGAGTCGCTACGGGAAACGTCGAGGCAGCGAAAGCGAGCCCGATCGCATACCTCAGCATCGACCCGAATGCTCCACCCAACCCGACCCACAGGAACCGCATAGCTACCTCCACGCTCGATGGACTCAGTAGGAGCCATCAGCAGGCAGCCTGCGGTTTCATCAACGAGGCGGGCTCCATCACCCTGAAGTGGAGGCTAGACATGCCGAGCGGCCAGGAGCGAAGAGCATCGAGCAGGAAGCGCATGGCGGGTGAGATCGGGACACCGGACAACGGCCCGCAACCTACAGGTCGACTAGGACACAGAGGCTCTTCTCAGAACCACAGTTCCGACCAGGGCGACGACCATCCCAGCGGCAGCGAAGACGAACGCGGCAAGCGGGTCGACGAAAGTCCAGAGCAATCCGGCGACGCCGGAGGCGATCAGGTTCCCGAAGCTCTGGATCGCGGCCAGAAATCCGAAGGCGGAACCTCGAAGCTCTTCGGGTGCGGCTTCGGCAACGGCTCCGTTCTCGGCTGTCTCGACGAGGCCGATGGTGATCCCGGCGAGGACGAAAGCCACAGCGAGAGTGACCAGGCCCGCTCCGGTAATACCGAATAGGAGGTAGGCGGCTAGCCCGAAGACGAAACCGATCGTGAGCACTGGTCGGAACCCGCGACGATCGGCTGCCCTCCCCGCAGGGATCGCGACCAGAGTCGCTGCCAGGTTGTGCGCCGCGTAGAGCAGGAGAGCGGTTCTCGTAGCCGATTCGAGATCAGCTCCCGGTGTCAGCAATTCGGTAGCTCGAAGGATGAGAAGCGTCGTCGCGAGATTGCCAACCTCGAATCCTGCGATCGGCACCCAGAGCCGACCCAGATCGCCGACGAGAAGCGGACGAATGCGAATCCTGATCGGGACCCGCTCTCGTTTCATGGGACGTTCGATATGGCGGATCGCATAGATCATCGAGCCGGTCGCAGCGAGCCCGAAGACTCCCGAAGTGATGAACGCACCCCGCAACCCGAAGGCGGCGACCAGGCCGAGAGCGAGCAGCGGGCCACCGACGGCTCCCAGGTTGTCCATCATCCGCTCGAAGCCGTATGCCCGCCCATAGGTGCCAGGGCCGGTCAAGTCAGCGAGCAGCGCGTTACGAGCAGGAACCCGAATCCCGCGAGCAACCCAGGCTCCGACCCGAAGCACCGCCACCTGCCAGACCGAAGTCGCGACACCGATCAGCGACGAGAAGATCGCAGTCGCCGTGTAGCCGCCGACCGCCACGGAGCGGCGACGGATCGGATCGTCGGCAAGCAGCCCACCCCCATACTTGGCAATACCGGCTCCGGCATCGGCGACACCTTCGATCAGCCCGAGAGCAGCAGCGGGCGCCCCCAACGTGGACGTGAGAAGAGTCGGGAGCAGAGACGTCGGAACCTCGTGACCTAGATCAGCGAGAAGACTTGCCCCACCGATCCCACGAACACCAGGAGTCAGCCAGCCTTCACGATTGCCCTTAGTCACGTTGAGACCAGCGTATGAGCTACGAGGCCCCCAGGGGGTACCCACCAAGGCGGCCCCAGACAGAGGTCGAGCGAAACTCGCCGCATATGGCATCGTCGAATATCAGGGTTTCGCCCTCGTCGGCGGTTCTAGCTTCGCGCGAGAGCTCGACGCTGCGAGACGACGCTGCTGACCATTCTCTCGGAGCTTGGCTTCAGCCCGACGGGGCGCGCTCGTCTCGGGCTCGCCGTGATCGAAGTCGAGCGTCGACTCTCTCAGGTCGCCGACGGTCGATTCGCCTCTACCGGCGAATTCTGAGCGCTTGCGTGGCGCGGCCCCGAATCTCTGCGCCCAAATTGCGCCTGCTGCAGCGCTACTTCGTCGACGCGCGCTGATACTCGCTGACGCGCGAGCTTCCAGGCTGTCAGTAGAAATCTCTAAGCTCTACGCTTGGATTTCGGCGATCGACGGCATCTTGCCTGGTAGTCGAAGAGACGGGCCCTTAGCTCAGCCTGGCTAGAGCGCTTGCTCGACACGCAAGAGGTCACTGGTTCAAGTCCAGTAGGGCCCACTAGAGAGAAACCCCCGAACAAAAATGGGGTTTCTTTCAGTTCTGGCGGTGGTTTCGTGCGAACGCAGTTGTGCCATTATTGGTGTCGTTCGACGGAAGCATTAGGAGAGTTTCGAATGGCGATGTCCCAGGAACACAAAGACGCCCTTGCCCGCGGCCGCAAAGAGTCAAGGGCGATCAAGGCCTATCTCAAAACCATCGAGTCGCGTAAGCCGGGCCGGCCCGTAACCAAGGACAGCCTCAATTCCAGGCTGGCAACGGTCAACAACAAGCTCCAGAGCACGGATGATCCCTTGAAGCGGTTGGATCTTCTCCAGTCGAGGCTCGATATCGAAGAGGCATTGGAGTCGGTGGAGGAAGTGGCGAATCTCGACCAGATCGAGGCTGATTTCGTGGCAAATGCATCCGCATACTCGCAGCGAAAGGGCATCAGCTACACGGCGTGGCGTCGTTTTGGAGTGCCGGCTGTGGTCCTCAAGAAGGCCGGGATTCCCGAAACCAGGCGCCGCTAGTCCCAGCCCAACT
>DATDJH010000100.1:0-6362 GCA_036520635.1 Acidimicrobiia bacterium | reverse complement strand
GTTGGCCTTCATCGAGGGCTCACTTCCGGTCTTGGACCAGCGGAAGCTCTGAACCGAGCTCGAGACCCCCTCAGAGACACGACAGCGGGGTATATCGCGGCGGCCTCGTTCGTCTGCATCGGAGCCGGCTGAAGAAACTTTCAAATCCGTTGTATCACGGGTTCAGCTCGGCCCTCTGATCCTTACCATGACCACGATGGCTGAAGCCACTACACATGGCGAGCTCTTGGCTCGTGCGGCCCGTGGCGACCAGGCCGCGTGGAACGCCCTGGTCGAGACTTTCGGGCAGATGGTGTGGTCGATCGCGCGCAGTTTCCGGCTCGACGATGCCTCCGCAAAGGACGTCACGCAGACGGTGTGGCTCAAGCTGGTCGAGAATTGCGATCGGATCCAGGATCCTGAGCGCCTCCCCGGCTGGTTGGCCACCACTTGTCGCCGCGAGGCGCTTCGAGTCGCCAGATTGCGGGAGCGCACCATTCCCACCGAGTTCGAGTACGACCTGGAGGATCCATCGCCCTCTCTCGAGTCCCTCCTCGTCGAGGATGAAGAGGTGCGTGGAGTGGTGGCGGCTTTCTCGTCGCTGGGAGAGGATTGCCAGCAATTGTTGCGTCTCCTGGCTACCGATCCACCTCTCAGCTACGAGGAAATCTCTGAAATCACGGGTCGGCCCATCGGGAGCCTCGGTCCAACTCGTGCCCGATGCATCGGGAGACTCAAGTCGGCAATGGGTATCAGCGTCGACGGTGGCGACTCTATTGACCAAGGAGGAGATGCAAAGTGAGCGAAAACAGGGATTACACCGAAGCCCAGCTCATCGAGCTGCTCCGACAAGGTCTCGTTTCGACCGACCCCGTACCGGCCGACGTGACCGATTTCGCCATGGCAGCACTCACCTGGCGCACTATCGATGCCGAACTCGCTGCCATCGCCTTCGATTCTGCAAGCGAAGAAACGCCGGCCGGGGTCCGCGGGTCGGCGACCGATCGAATGCTGTCCTACGAAACAGAGAAACTCAGCATCGACGTCGAGTATCGCAGCTCCACCCGTCGGCTCATCGGTCAGGTCGCACCACCTCAGCTTGCGACAGTCGAGCTCCATCACTCAAAAGGCACCTCCACCACCGTGACCGACGAGCTTGGTCGCTTCGCCTTCGAGGATGTGGCCCCCGGCCCGGTGAGCATCGTTTGCACATCGCAGGGCGCCGACCCCGACGTCATCAAGACCGAGTGGACGATTCTCTGACCCCACTTGGGTTTAGTCGGTATCTAGGCCGGTTTTCCAAACTCTTTCCCTCATAGAGAGTCGTCGCGATGGCGACCACGAGAAAGAGGCAGATGATGACCGACATGTCCCCGAACCAGAGCCCGAAGTGGGCATGGCGTCGGGCATGGACCAGGAGACCGATCGGAATGGTCGATCACCCGGTCGACAGGTGGCTGGGCTCTCGGTCAAAGGAACCGGGAATCAAGCAAGGCCACCGCAGTCGACGGCAATCCCCCTGGCTCACCGCCCGTCCCGCCATTTAGCCCTCGAGGTTCGAAGAAGAAAGGCCCCCATACCCGGGGGCCTTTCTCTTGTCCGGTGGCATCCGGCTGCCCGTCACGGATTGAAGCGACGTTCACGACCACTGGACGGTGGCAGTACACACCCTTGAGGTCATTGGCCCCGGGGTACTCCCTTGGGCGGTCAAGCCGGGAGGTCGTTCTTGAGATACCGATGCTCCGCATTGCGGCGATGGACCGAACAGCCGCTCGGCCCTAAGGCCTTCGAAAGGGCGGCCAACGGGACGTGTTCCGAACGCCGGGAGTTCGCCTCGAACTAATGAACGCGGTTCCACACACGAAAAACACCGGGATCGCTTTTCGGCGATCCCGGTGTTGTGCTCCCCGGGGAGTTATCGGAGTTTTCCTGCAAAAGCTGGAGTCCTCCTCTCGGCCTTCAGCTTCTCTTCTCACGGGGCACCCGTGGCGCCTCGTCGGCAACCTTGGCGGCTGCGATCCGGGCGTTGTAGGTGTCCATCAGGTCTTCGAAGCCCTGGGGCCAGGTGGCCCGAAGTTGCTGGCCCTCGAACCGGTCGATCAGGTCCTGGTAGCGCTGAGACCACATCGCCTGAAGGCGAGCGGTGTTCACTGCCTGGAGACGGGCCAGCTCAGGGCTGAACACCGGCGCCGGGATGGTCACCAGGATGCTGGGGTTGAAGGCCTCGTGGCCACTCGGCACCATTTGGCTCTCGAACCGGTCGATCAGGTCTTGGTAGCGCTGAGACCACATCGCCTGGAGGCGAGCGGTGTTCACTGCCTGGAGACGGGCCAGCTCAGGGCTGAACACCGGCGCCGGGATTGTCACCAGAATACGGGGGTTGACTTGAGCCTTGCCAGCCTGCTGTTGCAGAGCCTTGTAGGCCTCGGGGCTGGTCGAGGGCGTGATCGCCCCGATGAGCCCTGCCATCTCCAGCCGGTACTTCTCGATGTTCACGGTGGGCTGTGAGGCCTGCCGCATGTGGTACTGCTGGGTCAGGAAGTCGACCCTCGAGTCCCAGGCATCCTTCTCAACCTGGCTGACTCGTGACTCGGTCACTGACTCGGTGGCTTCGTTTCCCTGATTTGCAGCGAATACGAAACCGAGGGCGATGACTGCAGCCAGTGCGGCAGCGGCCAACCCTACAAAGCGACCGGAGGGTCCGGCCGACCGGGTGGTACCCGGATGAATGACACTCGTAGACATTGTTCCTCCTCTGTGTCCAACGTGGACGATTTGTTCACGTCGGCGGAGGAGAGCGCCGAGAGGGGTGCCTGATACGCGGTTCTACGAAGTTCCGAACGAGGTGTCGACCAGTACCCCTGCCTCAGCAAAGAATTGGATGTCGCCGCCGCTCCTCGTTGCCACAATTGACCCAACGTCGAGGTCGACAACGTCGATGCTGGTTGCATGCTCCCATGTCTGGACATATCCGATAGGTAGCCCCGGATTCATTGCCAACCCTCCGAAATAGCGATCGGGCTCTTCGCCTCCGTGATGAGCAATCACGCTCAGATCTAGGGCATCGATGACGTAAAACCCCGAAGATCGCGACTGCGGGCTTTGGGGATTGTCGTCATACGACTGACCGGTGGCGAGGAGACGGTTGCCGTCCGAAGACAGGTGGACGTCAGTGATCGGAGCGTCGAGACGGTCGATGACCTCCCAGGTCTCGGTGTCGATTGCTTCGATCCCCAACGGGTCGAATCTCGTCGTTAGGTCCTCGTCGATTAGCTCGAAGGTCTGGACCCCTGAGGCCACATAGAGCACTCGCCCATTGGCGCCGCCGATGACTGCTGACCGTTGGCCGATCTCGAACGGTGCGGTTTCCGTCGGAGTGGAGTTCAGCGTGTTCAGACCGAAGAGGTGCTCGTCGACCTCGCCGGAGACCGCATCGACCTCGACTACCACGTCCTGGTTGGTGTTGACGATCAGCACGCGGGATCCATCGTCGCCCCAGACCACCTGCGGGTAGATGTCGAAATTGGTCGGTCCAAAGTCGGCGATCTCCATTGACCCAATGGTCCCGATTTCGACCTCGGGCAAGGGGATGACGTCGACCGCGTATGTCGCCAGGTCCACGGTGACCAGAACCGCCTCCCCAATGTTGTCATCGTTGATAGACACGAGCCCGAAAATCAGACCTGTCTGATCCGTGAAATGAGCGTCGTACCAAATGAAATGTGGGGGGAGGTCGGCGATCACATCCGCGATCACATTTCCGGGAATCAGCTGACTGAGGTGGGGTGTTGGCGAATAATCGGTGACGTAGACGGTCCCGTTGTCTCCAAGGTGAATCGGGTTGTTGACTAAGAAGGCCCAGCTGTTCGCCACCACCCAGTTGTCGACATCGATGAGTCGCAACTCTTGGGAAGTCCGATCGTCATAACCAACCGTCATCGCCAACCAGGAGCCGTCCTCGGACGAAATCCCCCAAGTGAAATCCCCCATCGAAATCGGTTCGACTCCGGCGACTGCTTCCAGCGTGATCGGGTCGACTGGGTAGATCTTCGCCCGATCGATGTGCACGGTGGTAGTGGTCTGAGGCCGGGTTGACGTTGTCGTGACCGGCGTCAGGGTGTCTGGCGGAGCCAGAGGCTGGGTGTCGGCCGTGACGTCGGGGCGAGTACAGGCGACGGATAGCGCGAAGATCGCAACCGCACCGAGCACGATTCTTGCTTGCGTCATGGGAGACCCTCCCGAGTCAACGCTATCAACGGCGACTCGTCAGGAGGGGTTCCCCTCGCTACTTCTTCTTGGCGAGGTCCCCGATGATCTGCTGGGAGGCGAACCGGCCGGGAGCTCCCATCACGCACCCACCGGGATGGGTGCCCGAACCACACTGGTAGTAGCCCTCGATCGGGGTCCGGTACTGGTTCCAGCCCGGCGCCGGTCGGAAGAAGAACATCTGGGGGGCCAGGAACTCCCCGGCGAAGATGTTGCCTTCGGTGAGGCCAACGGTGCGCTCGATGTCTAGGGGGGTGACCACTTCTCGGTGCAGGACCAGATCGCCGAACCCGGGGAAGAACGACTCCAGAGTTGCTTGGACGGTGTCACCGAATCGATCCTTCTCCGTGTCCCAGTCACTTTCCTTGAGGTGATATGGGGCGTACTGGATGAAACAGGACATCACCGCCTTGCCTGGAGGCGCCATGTCCGGATCGACATTGGACTGGATGCACCCGTCGATGTAGGGCTTTTGGGAGTACCAGCCGTACTTGGCGTCGTCGAAGGCTCGCTCCAAATAGTCCAGCGACGGTCCCATGTTGATGAAGCCCCGGTACTGGTCTGATCGCCCAGGGAGGGCCGGGTAGGTCGGGTTGGCGTCGAGGGCGAAGTTCACCTTGGCGGATGTTCCCTGGAACTTGAAGCGGCGGATGTTGTCGACCAGGTCGGTGGGCAATTCGCGGGGGTCGACCAGTTCCATGAAGGTGCGCCGGGGGTCGACAGCGCTGACCACGGTCTTGGCCTCCAACTCAGTCCCGTCTTCGAGCATCACGCCGATCGCCCGGCCGTTCTTGGTGATGACGTGATCCACTGGTGACTCGAGCCGGATCTCGGCACCGAAAGACTCCGCCGCACGGGCCAGGACCTGGGTGAAACCGCCGTTGCCACCCTTGTGGAAGGCCCAAGCACCGTAAGCCCCATCGTGCTCCCCGAAAGAGTGATAGAGGAGCACCAGGCCCGAGCCCTGAGAGCGGGGCCCAACCTTGGTGCCGATGATCCCCGACGAGGCGTGCAGCCCCTGCATGATGTCGGACTCGAAGTAGTCCTCGAGGATGTCGGCGGCGCTCCCCGTCAGCAGCCGGATCAGATTGTGAAGGACATCGGGTGGCAGATCGGCGATATACGAGCCCATAGCCGCGAGCCGGGCCCGCTCTTCAGGGTCCTTGGAGGTGATGTCCGGCGGAATTGAGTCCATGAGGGGCCGGATGGCATGGACCGCCTGCTCCATCATGTGCGCATATGCGTCGTAGGCATCGGCGTCATGGGGTGAGTGCCTGGCGATCTCGTGATGGTTCTCGTTCTTGTCCTGTCCCAGATGGAGGTAATCGCCGTTCTCCATGGGGGCGAATGTCGAAGGCATGAGCAGCGGCATGAACCCGTGCTTGGTCAGCTCCAGTTCGTGGATGATCTCTGGCCGCAAAAGGCTGAGGGCATAGGAGAAGGTGGTGAAACTGAAGCCCGGGTAGAGCTCTTCGGTGATTGCCGCTCCGCCAACGAGATGCCGACGCTCCAAGATGACGGTGTCGAGGCCCGCCTTGGCCAGGTACGACCCGTTGACCAGGCCGTTGTGGCCACCGCCGATGACGATGGCGTCGTATTTCCGTTTGTCAGCCATCAGTTCCTCACGCAGTCTTTCTCGGCGGGTTGTAGAAGGGCATCCGAGCCACCTCGGCATCCACCATGTCGTAGCGGTGGTCGATGGTGACTTCGAGGCTGAGCTTGGTCCCCAGTTTCGAATGCTCTGGCTCGACCCTGGCGATTCCGATATGCCGCTGCATCATTGGGGAGTAAACGAAGCTGGGGGTGTAGCCGATCCGCTTCACCTCGGCGTCGTAGAGCATCATTCCCCCGTGCTCGGGAGTGTGGTCCTTGGGCGGCACCAAGCCCCGCTCGTTGTAGACGCGGTTCCAGTCCTCCCAATCGACCATGACGCCCACCGTCTTCCAGCGAGAGGTCCCTTCTCTCAGCTCCTTCTCGATGGAGCGCCGGCCGATAAAGGCCCGGTCGTCGGTCTCGAGATCACGCAGCATCCAACCCATCCCGAGCTCTATAGGCGTCGTTCGCTGGTCGTCGTTCCAGGCGTAGCGGGACGAGTAGAAGTCGACGTCGATCAGGAC
>DATDJH010000099.1:0-3454 GCA_036520635.1 Acidimicrobiia bacterium | reverse complement strand
TCTCCGCGTTCCGCGCCACCACCGCGTCGTGGACTTCCTGGATCGGTTCGAACTCGCCGGTGAACGTCGTGCCCAGAATCGGCACGACGCCAATCGTGGACTCGTCGACGAGCTTCATCACCTCGTCTGGTGTGATCACGTATCGGCCTACCTCCATCGGCACATAGCGAGGCTCGACATCCCAATACCGGCAGAACTTCTCCCACACCACCTGGACGTTGCTCCCCATCACCAGGTTCGGCTTTTCGGTCGACTGGCCTGCCGCCTCGCGACGCTGGCGCCATTTCCACTTCATGGCCAACCCAGCGAGCATTACCGCCTCACTCGACCCGATCGTGGAGACACCGACGCTGTCTCCGTCTCCAGGGGCATTGAACAGTCGGGCAACCATGTTCACGCAGCGCTGCTCGATCTCTGCTGTCTTCGGGTACTCGTCCTTGTCGATCATGTTCTTGTCGAACGCCTCGGCCATCAGCTTCTCGGCTTCGGGCTCCATCCAGGTGGTGACGAAAGTCGCCAGATTCAAACGCGAGTTCCCATCGAGCAGCATGTCGTCGTGGATGTAGCGGTACGCCACCTCGGGCCTGGTGCCGTGCTCAGGGAGCGATAGGTGGGACACCGGGTCGATGTCGAGGGCCCGCGTGTAGGGGGCTGAGACCGCGGTGTCGTCGTGGTTGATCTTGTGCAAGGTGTGTCCCTAGGTCGTTCGATTCTGCGTCTCGGCGGCATTGGGAGTTCGATGAACGATTACCCCACAAGCGAGCCATGTTCGACTCTATCCCGGAGCCTCACCGGTGAGGACAAGGCCTAGCCCGTTCTGAGGGCCTCGGCCTACGCTTCGGACTATGACCAGACCCCGCGCAGTGGGCGTCGTCCTGTTGATGCTCCTCTTTGCATCCTGCAGTAGTGGCACAGCCGATGTCGTGTTGCAGGCGACTCCAGGTCGGCCCGACAATGCCGAGGCCACGAGAATCGAAGCGGACTTGGCCACAGCGAGTGACCTCGTGTTTCTGGGCACTGTTGAGCGTCCAGAAAGCTATGTGACCCTCGTCACCTACACCAACGAGATCGGTGAGAGCTGTGTTGCCTTCTATTCCACTGACGGGCACGCCTCCTCAGGGTGCGGTGACGTCGACGGTGTGAACGATCCGGTGGGCGTATTGCAAAGCCACGACGATCGCGTCATCGGAGTGGTGGCCCGGACCTCGCCTGACATCACGGAAGTCAGATTGGCGACAACAAACGGTCTTACTTCCTCCGTTCGGCCCCTTGGCGATTTCAGTTACATCGAGGTCGATGATGACGGCTCCGGCTACACCTTGTCACTCCTGGCGGGCGACGACGTCGTCTACAACGAGCGATCGGGTCCCTGAATTGTCCTGGTGAGCCGCGAGCTTTGAATGGAGGTTCCTTGGCTATCTCACTCGACCACACGATCGTCCCCTCCCACGACAAGGTGGAGGCGGCGCGATTCATTGCCCGGATATTCGATCTGCCGTTTACGGACGCTGGCGGCTACTTCGCCCCGGTCAGGGTCAACACCGAGCTCACGCTCGACTTCGCCTCTGCCGAGGACGTGATTGAGCTCCATTACGCCTTCTTGGTAGGTGAAGAGGAGTTCGACGCCATATTTGGCCGAATTCAGGCCGATGGGGTCGGCTTCGGCAGTGGTCCGAGCTCACCGGAGGATGGGAAGATCAACACTCGACGAGGCGGGCGAGGGCTCTACTTCTCAGGCGGACCAGATCCGCATCTCTGGGAGATCATGACCCGACCTGAGACCGGCTCCTGACATTCATTGCTCCTGGCGAGAGGCTGCCACCTCGGCTTCCAGGGCGTCGAGATCGCCCGCTACCGGAGCGTGGGTCAGCACCTTCAGACCTTTGACCAGACTCGGATACTTCTCGGCTTGTCCAGGGCGCAGTACCACCCGGATCGGCACGTCACCACGGAGGAACTCCTTGTACTTGGCGAGGATGGCTTGATGCTGGGCGCTATCGAGATCCAGCTCAAACACGATTCCCTGGGCCCCTTCAGCTAATTCGCATCCCTCACCCCTCAGGATGGGACACACGGTTCCGGGGGCGGGTCCCGCACAGACCATCACCCGGTGGCCCAATTGCTCGAGAAACTTCCGATCGGGGGGATCCGACCCTTCCGGAATGTCGAAGAGGATGTAGTCGTCCATCTCGTCCTCCGTTCCCCTCGAGCATTGGTTGAAAGCGCCAGCGCCTGCCAGGGGAGAAAGGCCCTTCGTGGACACACCACTTCCTGAGCCTCTCGGAACCGTGATTCAACGAGCCAGGTCGATGCTCAACATGGAGAATGGAATGGAGACTGCTGAACCGCTATTGGACCTTCTGGGACAGCCGGTCCGCAGCCTGGCGCAATGTCTGGAGATGGACGCGTCGGTCCGACTCGGCCGCCTCCCGGTTGGCGACTGTGTTCAGCGCTCCCGAAGCAAGGCCTTCGACTTCAATCTCACTGGATGTGGCCAGGACGCGGAGGGCGTCGGATACGGCTGCAGCTTGTTGGGCAAGAGCCTGATCCGACGCACTGGCAGCCAGCTGTTCGAAGGAAACCGACTGATCTCGGGCACTAGCGACACTCCGACGCATGGCCTCGTGGTCCGAGGGGTCAAGAGTCGCAGGTCGCCCCAGAGTTGCCTCGATAGCGGCAACGCCCAAGAGGGCAGAGCGGGCCCGTTCCTTCCAGGAGGCTTCGGCAGAGCGGGCTCGACCTCGCGCTGCCAGCGCCCCAACCAGGAGTGCGATGACCAGCCCGGCCAGGACGATCCACAACCACGGGGAGGTCTCACCTTCCTCGGGAGGCGCCGCCGCCTCGCTCGGTTCAGTCGAGTTCGGTGTCGTCGCCTCCGGCTCGGTTACCTCAGGCTCGGTCACTTCCGGCGCGGTCTCCTCGGGTGTCGTCGCCTCCGGCTCAGTGCTGTCGGGGGTGGTGACTTCGGGCAGGGTCAAGTCGGGGGTGGTGACCTCAGGAAGGCTGATGTCGGGCAAGCTGCCGCCCGGCGGCGGCTGCAACTCACATGCGCCGAGGAGCGCAACTAAGACCACGCAGCAAAGAAGGCTTCGAACCAAGATCCCGTCGCGGTTCCGGTTGACGACGCGGATCTCGGGTTCTTGAGGTGAGGGGTGCATTCGTGCAGAACCTACCCATCTCAGCGAATAGGTATTCACCTGTTTTTGGCTCGAGGCCGCGACGCCGATTGTCCGCGTTGGGGTGCGTCTTAGCTCAAGCCCATGTTGAGCAGAAAGCACCGCCATCTATACTTCGTCGGTCGCAGCCAGACCCGGTCTGGTTTCGCGTCGTCCCCGGGGGCGTAGAACAGCCTGGAGTGTTCGTCGGCCTGTCAAGCCGAAGGTCGCGGGTTCAAATCCCGTCGCTCCCGCCAGCCAGATCCTCTCCAAGGGTCTGGTGAGGAGGTCAGGTAGCT
>DATDJH010000098.1:0-7051 GCA_036520635.1 Acidimicrobiia bacterium | reverse complement strand
CGAGATGATCGGTGCCCGGGGCCTGGTCGAAGGTGACGAGAAGACTCTCGCCCTAGCCGCCTTTGATGCCGACGAAAGCCCCCGCTCCATCCAGCTCTACGGCACCGACCCTGGCTCCTTGGGCGAGGCCGTGCGACGGCTAGTGGAAGTCGACCAGGTCGATCACATCGACATGAACTTCGGCTGTCCGATGGGAAAGGTCACCCGTCACGGCGGAGGGGCAGCCCTGCCTTGGAAGCGAGATCTCTTTCGTTCCATCGTTCGAGCCGCGGTAGACAATGCCGGCACGGTCCCGGTCACCGTCAAGTTCCGCAAGGGCATCGATGACGAGCACCTCACTTTCATCGAGACCGGTCTGACAGCTGCCGACGAGGGGGCAGCGGCGGTAGCGCTGCACGCCCGCACCGCCCGCCAGCTCTATTCAGGGGCGGCTGACTGGGATGCGATTCGGGCTCTCAAGGAGGCCGTGACCTCGGTGCCCGTGCTCGGCAACGGGGACATCTGGACAGCTGATGATGCGGTCCGGATGATGGAGATGACCGGATGCGACGGGGTCGTGGTTGGTCGCGGCTGCCTCGGAAGGCCATGGCTGTTTCGGGACCTGGCTGACCGGCTGTCGGGACGTGAGCCGGGTCCGGCTCCAAATCTCGGCGAGGTGGCGCTGATCATGATCGCCCATGCCCAGCTTCTCGCTGAGAAATTCGGGGAGGGGATCGGCGTCAGCCTCTTCAGGAAGCACACCGCCTGGTATCTGAAGGGATTCCCCGCGGGCCCGAGCATTCGCGACCGCTTTGCCCGGGTCGGGTCGTTGGACGAGGTCGTGGCGCTAACCGGGTTGCTGGACCCAACGGTTCCGTTTCCGAAAGAGGCAGAGCGCATGGTTCGCGGTCACTCCCATGGGCCCCGCCCGGTTCGATTGCCCCACGGGTTCCTCGATCATCGGGACGGTGACTCGCTGGGCCGTGAGGCAGAACAGCTGATCAGCGGCGGTTAGCCGCGCTCGGCGTATCCGGCGACGGCTGACAGCATGAGATGGGCCATGGAATCAAGGGTCAGCCCATCGCGGTCCGCTTCGGCATCGACCTCCACAAAGTCCATTGCCTTCACCTTCGGGTCGCGGGCGCACCGACGCACTGCCTCCGCCAGGTCTCGCAACGTCATTCCCCCGGGCCGTGCTCCAGGGCACGCCGGGGCAAAGGCGCGATCGAGGACGTCGACGTCGACGTCGACGTAGATCGCATCACACCGCTCGGAGAGGGAGGCCAGGGCGAGGTTGGTCACTTCTGAGATTCCGCCGGTCTCGATGTCGCTGATCGTGACGACTTTGATCCCGACTCTGTCGCAGTAGGCGCGGTACTCCGCCGAATTGGCGAAGCTGTGGATACCGATCTGGGTGACATTGGGCCCAGGCAGCCCATCCTCATCGACCAGCCCGCGAATGGGGTTGCCGTTTGTCCTGCCGAGCTCGAGGGTTCTCACATCGTGGTGGGCGTCGAAGGTGAGCACACCCACCCGGGCGAGGTCGGGCGCCATTGCCGCCACCAGTGGCCTGGTGATTGCGTTGTCGCCCCCCAGATACAGCGTCAGCGGCACCTTCGGGAGCGCCGATGCCAACTCTTCGACCAGGATCGGCATCTGGTCTCGGTCCAATTCCGAAACCGGCCAATTGCCATAGTCATTGACCGCAACCTCTCCGAAGTCCACACCCCATTCCCCGTGGAAAGTGGAAAATCGAGCAAGCCGGTCTCGCATGGCGAGTGGGCTGAGGTCGGCGCGCGAGAGTGATAACGACGCCTTGGAGGAGGGGATTCCGACCACCAGGACATCAGGGTCGGGATGCTCTTGGTTGAGCCATACATCGGCTCGCGGCCAGTAGGGATCAGGGATGGTCATGCGCCGTTCAGGGTATCCGCGGATTCATGCTCGTTGTCCGTAGGCGTGGCAAGGGCCCAACGCGTCCTGTTTCGGGCCGGATGGCTCTAGGCGCCGGCTGTCGATTTGAGGACACTCGAACCGGGTAGCGAACACGAGGGCTACCCAGAAGAAAGGAGGTGATCTTCGTGACAACGCTTATCGAGCGCCCATGGACGGAGGTCACCCGAGTGCCGCGACGGTCAATGGTCGTCGAATCGACGATCGGGATCGTCGGTGTGCTTGCAGCCGCCGTCGGCGCGTGGATGTACTACGTGCCCGCCGACTGGCTCCTTGGCGGACTCGCCGCAGGCTGGTACCTGGGCATGTTCGTCGGAGCCGGCGTGCTGCTGGCAACTGCATTCGGGCTCTACGCCCGAAGCGCGTTTAAGGCCGACGGGGCCTGGACGACCCGGGTCACATTCGCAACGATGCTGGGTGTGGCTGCGGCTATTGGGGCTGTGACTTTCGCCCTGATCTGGATCCTGTAGACAAAACGCGGAGAGCCGGGATCCTGTCTCTGGGGTCCCGGCTCTTGCACGGTTTCACATCATCGGGATGTCCACTCCCCGCTCCCTGGCCACTTGCTGGGCAATCTCATATCCGGCGTCAGCATGGCGCATGACACCAGTTCCTGGGTCGTTGGTAAGCACCCTCTGCACCCGGAGGGCACCCTGAGCGGTGCCGTCTGCGACCACCTGGGCGCCGGCGTGAATCGAGTTCCCGATCCCCACCCCTCCGCCGTGATGGACCGCAACCCAGGCCGCCCCTGAGGAGACGTTGAGCATCGCGTTGAGGATCGGCCAGTCCGCCACCGCGTCCGATCCATCCATCATCGCCTCGGTCTCCCGGTAGGGAGAGGCGACCGACCCAGAGTCGAGATGATCACGGCCGATCACTATGGGGGCACTGACTTCCCCTGAAGCCACCAACTCGTTGAAACGAAGACCGGCGAGATGCCTTTCGCCATATGAGAGCCAGCAGATCCTTGCCGGAAGCCCCTGGAAGTGAACCTTTTCTCTGGCCAGTCGGAGCCATCGCTGAAGAGGGTCGTTGTCCGGGAACAAGTCGCCGAGGGCACGGTCGGTGGTGGCGATGTCGGCCGGATCGCCGCTGAGGGCTACCCAACGGAACGGTCCCGAGCCCTCACAAAACAGCGGTCGGATATAGGCGGGCACGAATCCGGGATATGAGAACGCATCGCGGTAGCCGGCAATCTGGGCCTCCCCGCGGAGGTTGTTCCCGTAATCGAAGGTCTCGGCCCCGGCGACCTGGAAGCCGACCATGGCTTCGCACTGGGTGGCCATCGACTCTCTTGCCGCCTTGATGTAGGTGTCAGGGTCATCGCCGCGGAGACGGGCTGCCTCGTCGAGGCTGAATCCGGAGGGCACATAGCCGTACAAAGGGTCGTGGGCCGAGGTCTGGTCGGTGACGATGTCGACGTCGAGGCCCATTCCGAGCAGGGCCGGGAACAGGTCCGCGGCATTTCCCTCGAGACCGATGGAGAGGGCGCGGCGCTCACGCTTTGCAGACAGGGCTAACTCGATCGCCTCTTCGACCGTGTTGGCGGCAGCATCGAGGTATCCGGTCTCGAGTCTTCGCTCGATGCGGTGGGGGTCGACCTCGATGCACAAGGCGACACCGCCGTTCATGGTGATGGCCAGGGGTTGGGCACCGCCCATGCCACCCAGGCCGGCTGTCAGCGTGAGGGTCCCGGCAAGTGTTCCGCCAAAGCGCTGCTCGGCGATGGCTGCGAAGGTCTGAAATGTCCCTTGGAGGATCCCCTGACTGCCGATATAGATCCAGGATCCGGCTGTCATCTGGCCGTACATCATCAGACCCTCGGCCTCGAGCTTCCAGAAGTGCTCGAGGGTCGCCCATCGGGGCACGAGGAGGCTGTTGGCGATCAGGACGCGGGGCGCCATGTCGTGGGTGCGGAACACCCCGACCGGCTTTCCCGACTGAACCAGCAACGTCTCGTCGTTCTCGAGGCGCTCCAGGGTGCGGACGATTGCGTGGAGGCTCTCCAGGTTGCGGGCCGCCTTGCCTCGGCCTCCATAGACGATCAGGTTCTCCGGGTCCTCGGCGACATCAGGATCGAGGTTGTTGAGCAGGCATCGCAGCACCGCCTCCTGGAGCCAACCCTTGGTGTTCAGTGTCGAACCGTGGGGGGCGTGCAGCGGGAAGGCGAGGTCGATCATCGGCTGCGGAGCCTATCCGCGTGTGTAGGAGCCCACCGTCGCGGATCTCCCTACTTTCGCAACAGCCCGTCGAGACGTCGAGAGGCGATCCGAGCCCCGATCAAGCCGAGCACCACCAGAAATGCGATGTGCCCCGCCAGGCTCCAATCGAAGATCCCGAGACTGAAAGCCCTCAGCATTTCGGTGCCGTGGTAGAGGGGTGAGAACTTGGCAATCTGCTGGATCACTGGCGGGTAGACGTCCAAGGGGTAGAAGGTGGCCGAGAACAGGAACAGAGGCATCGTGACCAGGGCGATCAGATCAAGATCCTGCCAAGAGCGCATGTAGGTCGTGGCTGCCATCCCCAGAGATCCGAAGCAGAATCCGATCAGGATCGCCCCCGGCACCGTGAGCAGGGCCCACCACGACTCCGTGAGGCGCATGAGGGCCATGACAACCAAGAACACTGTCGAATAGGCGGCACCCCTGAGGAGTGCCCACCCAATCTCCCCGATCGCGATATCCCTGGGAACCAGCGGGGTGGTGAGCATCCCTTCGTAGACATTTTCGAATTTGAGACGGAAGAAGATGTTGAAGGTCGTCTCGAGTACCGCTCCGTTCATCGCCGAGGCGGCCATCAGAGCGGGTGCGACAAATGCCGTGTATGGGATGGGAATGCCGTTGGGGCCAGGGACGTCGCCGACCAGCGCTCCGATCCCGAGACCGATGGAGAAGAGATAGAACACCGGCTCGAAGAATCCGGTGAAAATGATCTTCCACAGCCTGCGGTACACGAAGACGTTTCGCTCCCAGATTCGCTGGGCGCGGAAAGGCGTCATCCGACCCGACGGGGTGAGCCGAGACGGGGCCGAGACGCTCACGGCCTGAGCCTCTTGTCGAGGAGCCTGGCGGAGAGAACCAGCCCGATCACCGTCATTGCGGTCAGGTAGACGACATGGATCCACATCGGCATCGCGGTTACCACCGACTGATCAGCCTCGGGCAGCGCCACCTTGCGCACCAACTCCACCCCGTGAAACAACGGGGTGACATAGGCGACCTTCTGGAGAAAGGCAGGTAGCTGGCTGATCGGAAAGAAGGTGCCTGAGAACAGGAAGAGCGGAGTGATCCCGAACCGGAACAATGTGGAGAGACTGGTGTCGTTTTCCTGGGTCACCGTGAAGGCGGTCACGGTCGTGGTGAAGGCGACACCGGTGAGCACGGCCGGTGCCACCGCCAACAGGGCCGGGCCGAGCTCGAGGGCGCCGAACAGGACGGAGATGATGGCGAAGACCACGAGGATGAAGGTGAGTCGGATGATGGTCCAGAGGAAGCGCCCATAGACGATGTCGGCCGGGGCGAGCGGAGTGGCGATGGTGGCATAGAACTCCTTGCGCCACTTGATCCCCGCCATAACCGGGAACGACCCCTCCCCGGCACCAGCTTGCATCGCTGTCGCCGCCATCAACCCACTGGCCACGAAAGTCAGGTAGGGGACACCCAGGTCGGCGCCGCTGGAATCGATGAGAGTGCCCAGGCTGAGTCCCATCGCCGACAGGAACAGCAAGGGGTTCACGAAACTGGAGATCACCGTGCCCCGCCAGGTGCGGCGGTACACCACCAATTCGGCCTCAACCACTCGGAAGGAACGGGTGAGGGCGGTCATCAGTCGATCAGTCTCCGCCCGGTGAGCTTGAGGAACACATCCTCGAGGCTGGCGCGACGGACCAACACTTGCTCGGGATGGACGCCTCGCTCACCCATCTCGTGTTGGGTGGCCTCGGCGTCGTCGGTATATAGAAGGACCCGATCGGCCAGCACTTCGGAACTGTGAGCCAGGCCGTCGAGCTTCAAGACCGCCTGATCCTGCTCCCCGTCCAGGAAACGAAGCTCGACCACTTCGCGTGGCGCGTACTTCGAGATCAACTCCCGCGGTGAGCCTTCGGCCGCGATGACACCTTTGTCCATGACCACCAATCGATCACAAAGTTGCTCCGCCTCATCCATGTAGTGAGTGGTGATGATCAGGGTCGCTCCCTGCTGCTTCAAGCGATACAGCCTGTCCCAGAGAACGTGGCGCGCCTGGGGATCGAGTCCGGTGGTGGGCTCGTCGAGAATCACCAGCTCCGGGTCGTTGATGAGAGCCCGGGCAATGGTGAGACGGCGTTTCATCCCGCCGGAAAGCGGCTCCACTTGCGACTTGGCCCGATCGGTGAGCTGGGCGAACTCCAGCAGCTCTTCCGTGCGGCGCCGGATGTCGGCGCGGTTCATGTCGTGATACCGGCCGTAGACATAGAGATTCTCGGCCACGGTGAGCTCCAGATCGAGATTGTCCTCCTGGGGGACGACGCCGATCCGTTGCCGGATCGAACGGCCTTGAGTGGTGGGATCGAGCCCGAGAACCGTGAGCTTCCCGTCGGTGATTGGGCTCACCGTGGTGATCATCTTCATGGTTGAGGTCTTCCCGGCTCCGTTGGGGCCAAGGAATCCGAAGGCCTCACCCTTCACGATGTCGAAGTCGATCGAGTCGACCGCGACGAAATCGCCGAACTTCTTGGTGAGGCCGCGCGCCTGGACTATCGACTCGGGCATACGTGTCCGGACGGTAGTGCCGATGGGGGACAGAACTTCCCGGTATTAGGAGCGATGTCGATCAGTAGCGGTCGAGGTGGACGACCGACTCGGAGGGCTTACGCCCGCCGTAGTTCTTCGGGGCCGCTCCTTCTGCGGCGTAGCCAAGCGCCACGGCATATCGGGTCACCCGGTCGTCGGGCGCGCCCAGGAAGTGGCGGGCCTGGGCATCTCGGTGGAGCGTGATGGGGCAAGAGGCCACCCCGATCGCCTTGGAGGCCAGCATGATGTTCTGGGCCACACGGCCAACGTCGAACATGTTCCCTCCCGGCTCTTGAACCAAAACGATGGTGGCGGCAGAGTCCCGCACCGGTTGCGTGAAATCACCG
>DATDJH010000097.1:0-2901 GCA_036520635.1 Acidimicrobiia bacterium | reverse complement strand
TTCACGGGGTTGAGATCCATCTCCACCAACTCGGGCACCGCGCTGATCAGGCCGGACACCCGCAACAGCGCTTTCTCCAATTCCGCCACATCGCCCTCGGCGGTGTTGCGATAACCCTGGAGCAGCCGGAATCCCTTGGTGTCCCGGATCATTTCGGCGGCATCGACATCGGTCAGGGGGTGAATCCGAAACGCCACGTCCTGGAGCAGCTCGACGTAGACCCCGCCCAGGCCAAATCCGACAAGCGGTCCGAAGTTTGGATCCTGAGTCATCCCGATCAGGGTCTCATGACCACCGCCGACGAACTCCTGGACCAGCACCCCATCCGCATCGAACACCGCCCCGGTGACGGTGTCATAGGCCTCCCGCACATCGGCGTCCCCCTCCACACCGAGAACGACCCCACCCACATCTGACTTGTGGAGAGCCGTTTCCGATATCACCTTGACCACCACCGAGCCGCCAATCGCCCCGGCAGACGCCGCGGCCTCCTCAGCTGAATGGGCAACTGCCGACTTGGGAACTCTGAGACCGGCCGCGGTGAGCACCGCGTCGACCTGCTCCGGCTCCATCCAGGCACCGGTCGCGGAAACTCCGATCAAGGCGTCGTCGATGATCGCCCGGATCGCAACCTCGGCCTCCGGTTCCAGGCGGGCCTCCAAACCGGGGTCGCGGAGACGCCACACACCGTGGGCCACCGCCCGAGCCAGGGCCAGCGCCGCGGCCTCGGGGAAGGTGTAGGTGGGGATTGCCCGCCGCCCCTCGCCGCCTGCGAGGTGGCGGGCGGTGTCACCACTGTGCATGAAGACCGACAACAGGGCGACGGGGCCCTCATAACGCTGCTGGCAACCGCTGAGGGCGACGGCCACTTCCTGGGCGCCCTCCGACGAGGTAGGCACGTAGATGACCATCACCGAATCCACCTCACCCGAGTCGAGGAGCAGAGTGACCGCGTGTGTGAACTCGGCCGGCCCTCCGGAGGCAATCAGATCGACCGGGTTCCGGGTCGAGGCCTCCTCTGGGAGCCGAGCACCGATTTCGGCGCGCAACTCCGCCGAGAGCTCGGGAAGGGTCAGTCCGTTGGCCTCTAGTGCGTCGGCTGCCAGGATCCCGGGGCCCCCAGCATTGGTAACGATCCCGACCCGGTTTCCCTTGGGGATTGGCTGATTGGCGAGGAGGTTGGCGGCGGAGAACAACTCCTCGATGGTGTCGACCCGAATCACCCCGGCCTGCCGAAACAGCGCCTGCACCGCCACGTCTGACGATGCCAACGCCCCGGTATGCGATGAAGCGGCCCGGCTTCCGGCCGAGCTCCTCCCCGACTTGACGGCGATGATCGGCTTGCGACGACCGATGCGGCGGGCAATCCGGGAGAACCGCTTGGGGTTGCCGAAGGACTCCAGATACAGAGTGATCACATCGGTCTGGGGGTCGTCCTCCCAGGCCAGAATCAGGTCGTTGCCGCTGACGTCGGCCTTGTTGCCCACCGACACGAACTGCGAGATTCCGATGTTGCTGTTGGTGGCGTAGTCGAGGATGGCGATCCCCAGAGCGCCCGACTGGCTGGACATGGCGACGTTGCCGGCCGGCGGGTAAACCGGTGCGAAGGTGCCGTTGAGCTGGACCGATGAAGCGGTGTTGAGAAGGCCCATGCAGTTCGGCCCCACCATTCGCATCCCGGAGTTGCGAACGATCTCGAGCAACTCGTGCTCGAGGATGGCGCCCTCGGGGCCTATCTCGGAGAAACCTGCGGAGATGACAACGATCCCCCTCACCCCAGCCTCGGCGCACTGACTGGCAACATCGATCACGAACCGCTGCGGGACCACGATGTAGGCGAGATCCACCTCATCGGGAACGTCGAGGATTGTCGGATAGGCCCGAACCGAGTTGATGACCTTGGCCTTCGGGTTCACCGGGTACAGCGGGCCGGTGAATCCGGTCGACAGGATGTTGTGGAACAACTTGCCACCTATCGAGGAGGGATCGCTGGATGCCCCGATCACCGCCACCGACCGGGGAAAGAACAGGGGCAACAGTGAGGCGGCCACCGCCCGTTTCTCGCGTTCTGCCTCGGCCTCGTGCACCCCTTCGCTGTCGGCCACCGGAAAATCGACGGTGAACACGCCGTCGTCGATGGTGCGCGTCATCTCGTAGCCGGAGTTGCGAAAGAGGCGCATCATCTGTCGGTTCTCGGGAAGCACGTAGGCGTGGAACCTCTCGATGCCGTGGGACCGGGCGTGGTTGGTCAGCAGCTGTAGGAGCTGGGTGCCGATGCCCCTGCCCTGATGCTTGTCGGCAACAGCGAAGGCCACTTCTGCCGAGTCGGCGTCATGGTCCTCCCGGTCATAGCGAGCGACCGCGATCATCCGCCCTTCGAAAAGGGCAATGAGGGCCATCCGGTCTGCGTAGTCGACCTGTGTGAAGTACTCGACCTCCTTGGGTTCCAGCGTCTCCTTGATCCGAAAGAACCTGAAATAGCGGGATTCGGGGCCAAGAGTCTCGAAGAAGTCACGGATCAGCCCGGCGTCCTCAGGCTTGATCGGGCGCACCCGAGCCCCACCGCCGTCGCGGAGCACAATGTCCAACTCGTATTCGGATGGGTATTCGGCCATCTGCAGGTCCTCGACATGACGCTAACCGAGTCGTCGGGGCCGAATTCACGTCCCGCTTCTCGACACCTTGTCGGATTACACTTTTCTCACGGGGTTGAATCTTGTGTGGGAAGGTGGTGCATCTTGGAGAAAGATCCGGCCTCGTTCATCGTGGGGCCCGGGCCCGGTTCCTCTCCCCTCCCCCACCCACCGGCCCGGGTCCCACGACCTTTCTGACCGATCAAAAGTAGAATTCGCCGCGATCCGACATGGACCGCTTCAATCTCTTCCTTTCGATTCGCTGGAT
>DATDJH010000096.1:0-4063 GCA_036520635.1 Acidimicrobiia bacterium | reverse complement strand
CATGGGTTATCTCACCGAGTATTCGGGATTCCGCTTCCTCTTCTTCTTCCTGGCCGAGTTCGCCAGCATGTTCACCCTGTCGGCGATCGCCGTGACCCTGTTCCTAGGTGGCTACTGGCTCCCGGGCGTACCCGAGTCGGCCCTCGAGTTCGCCGGGCCGGTGATTCTCATGGCGAAGGTCTTCCTCCTTGTGTTCGCCATGATCTGGTTCCGCTGGACCTTCCCCCGCTTCCGTGAGGACCAGTTGCAGAGTCTCGCCTGGAAGTGGCTGATCCCCCTAGCTCTGCTCAACATCGCGATCACCGCGGTGTTCAAGGTGGTGTTCTGATGACGGACACAGCCACCTCTCGCAAGATCCCTGGGGGCGGGATGCTGAAGGGCCTTTGGGTGACGCTGTCGACGATGTTCAAGACGATTCTTCTGCCCAAGAAGCATTTGGCCACCGTCAATTACCCCAAGGTCAAGGAGACGCCGGTTCCCCGGGCCCGGGGCGTGATCGCACTCGATCAGGACGCCTGCACCGTTTGCATGCTGTGCGCTCGGAACTGTCCCGATTGGTGCATCTACATCGAGGGGCACAAGGAAGAGCAGCCTCCCTCGACGCCCGGCGGGAGGATCAAGGTTCGGGCCACTCTCGATCGGTTCGACATCGACTACGCCCTCTGCATGTACTGCGGGATCTGTGTCGAGGTGTGCCCCTTCGACGCCCTCTTCTGGACACCGGAGTACGAGTACTCCGAGGTGAAGATGGGCGAGATGATGCACGACATGGATCGTCTCCAGGACTGGCTGACGACGGTCCCCGACACCCCCGGGTTGGAAAAGTGAGCTTCTCCGATTGGCTCTCCGAACCCGTGAACTGGGTTTTCGCCGCGCTTGCCCTGGTAGTGCTCGGCTCGGCGATCCGGGTGGTCACGGCGAAGAACGTGGTCCACGCCGCCCTCTTCCTGGTGGCGACCCTGGCCGGGACCGCAGGCCTGTTCCTGATCCTGTCCGCCGAGTTCGTGGCCTGGGTCCTGGTCCTGGTCTACATCGGAGCCGTGATCGTCCTCTTCCTCTTCGGAATCATGATCACCCGCGCCCCGACCGGGTATGACGTGAGCCTCGACAGCGATCGGAAGGTGTGGCCGGCGATTCTCTCGGTCGTGACCTTTGGGTTGATGAGTTGGGCCTCGATGCAGGCTTTCGGCACGACGATGGTGAGCAATCCTGGCGTGGGGACCGACACCGCGGTCCTCGGCACCGCATTGATGGGACGCTTCGTGGTCCCGTTCGAAATCGTTTCTTTCGTGTTGCTCGCAGCGTTGATCGGTGGCATCACCATCGCTCGTCGGGACCTGACCCCGGCGGAAGAAGAAGAGAAGGCGCTCGTATGAGCGAGGGTCACACATGCTTCTGAATCAGTTCCTGATCCTGGCCGCCGCCCTCTTTGCCCTCGGGGTCTACGGCCTCTTGGTGCGACGCAACCTGGTGCTGATCCTGCTCTCCGTCGAGCTCATGCTCAACGCGGTGAACATCAACCTGGTCGCCTTCGAGTCGGTCCTTCGCTCCGAGCTCGCGGTCGGTCAGGTGTTTTCGATCTTTGTGATCACCGTGGCCGCAGCCGAGGTCGGGATCGGGCTCGCCATCGTGATCATGATCTTCCGCAACCGCCGCTCGGCCAACGTCGACGACCTGAGCCTGATGAGATGGTGATGAGCTTCGCCGTTCTCGCCGCTGAGACCGAGCACGTCGTCGAGGCGGGTGTCACCGGAGGTTTCTGGGTCGACACCGCAGGGATCATGCTGATCCTCCCCTTCGTTGCCTTCGGCCTGATCATGATCTTCGGAAAGAGGATGAAGCGGCAGGGCGCCGAGATCGCAATAGGAGCCCTCGCCATCAACACCGTCTGGGCCGTCGTCCTCTTCGTAATGAACATGACCGAAGGGGTTCTCGCCAAGACGACGTTCGAGATCGCCCGGATCGGGACAGTCGCCGGCCACGAGATCGTCTTTGAGCTCGGCTGGGTGGTCGACGGGCTGTCGATCATGATGTTCTTTCTGGTCAACGTGGTCGGCCTGCTGGTCTTCATCTATGCAGTCGGTTACATGCATGGCGATGTTCGGGTCCCCTGGTTCTTCGCCGCGTTCTCCTTATTCGCCGGGTCGATGCTCCTCTTGGTCGGTGCTCCCAACCTGATCCAGCTCATCATCGGCTGGGAAGGTGTTGGCCTCGCTTCGTACCTTCTGATCGGGTTCTACTGGGAGGACCTCGACAACGTGCGAGCCGGCAACAAGGCCTTCCTCACCAACAAGGTGGCTGATGTCGGCCTGATCCTGGGTGCCATCGTGGTTGCCATCGCTGTTGGCAGCTTCGATTTCGAGGCGATCAACGTTGCGGCCGTGGACCACCTGGATGCACTGGCGTCGGTGGCGGTGGTCGGGGGCCTACTTCTATTCCTCGGTGCCATGGGCAAGAGCGCCCAGTTCCCGCTCCACATCTGGCTGCCCGATGCGATGGCTGGCCCCACACCGGTGTCGGCGCTGATGCACGCCGCGACCATGGTCACCGCCGGCATCTATCTCATGGCTCGCACGTTCCCACTCTTCCAGAACCTGGCCGAGGAGGCTCGGCCCTGGATGGTGGCGATTGGCACCGTCACCCTGTTCGCAATGGGCCTGCTCGCCTTGGTGGCGAACGACATCAAGAAGGTGCTCGCCTACTCGACGGTGTCTCAGCTCGGCTACATGATGACTGCGGTGGCCGCAGGCGGGTACACCGCCGGGCTGTTCCACCTGTTCACCCACGCCTTCTTCAAGGCGTTGCTCTTCCTCGGGGCGGGCTCGGTCATCCACGCCGTCCACAGCAACAACATGACTGACATGGGTGGCCTGCGCAAGCAAATGCCGGTCACCTACTGGACTTTCCTCATCGGATCCTTGTCCCTGGCGGGGATCATCCCGCTCGCTGGCTTCTGGTCCAAGGATGAGATCCTGGTGACACTGGGACATGAGGGTTACACCGCAGTGATGTGGATCGCCATCGCTGGGGCCTTTGTCACTGCCTTCTACATGACTAGAGCCGTCGCCCTCACCTTCTTCGGGACTTACAAGGGACATGGCCACCCCCATGAGTCTCCACGGGTGATGACGGTTCCCTTGGTCCTGCTCGCGATTCCCTCGGCGATTGCCGGACTGTTCAGCATCCCTGGGGTCACTTTTCCCGGGATCGGCAACTTCAGCGAATGGCTGGCGGTGCGCGAGGTTTCGATGGGGGATCACCACGCAGAGGGGATCGACTTCCTCCTGGCGGGCAGTGGGATATTTGCCGCCCTGGCCGGGATCGCCCTGGGCTGGTTGATCTTCGGCAAGGATCGCGACACCCAGGAGGCCCGGGATGGCTTCGAGGTCCCCGTTCTCTACCCGCTGCTTCGCAACAAGTACTACATGGACGATCTGGCGAACGGGGTGGTCGGAGCGACGATGGGGCCGATCGCCCGCTTCGTGAATTGGACCAACACCTACATCATCGACGCCGTGGTCAACTCTGTCGCCCTTCTCACCAAAGGGCTCGGTTCCTTCGTCTACGGGATCCTCGACCAGCGTGGCGTTGACGGCGTGGTCCACGGCCTGTCGGCGGCAACGGACGGCGCCGGTTCCGCGTTGCGGAAGATGCAGACCGGTCGGGTTCAGCAGTACGCGGCTTCCTTTGTTGGCGGGGTTCTGGCCCTGATCATCGTGTTCGTGCTCGTGACATAGGAGAGACTGAGAAGAATGGAACTGTTCGAAACTTGGGGGTTGACCCTCATCGTGTTCCTCCCGCTGGCGGGAGCGCTCCTTCTCGGTGTGATGCCGAAGACGAACGAACTTGCCCTGAAGACAGTCGCTCTCCTCGCTTCGCTTGGCGCCTTCGTGCTTTCGCTGGTGTTGATCGGTCAGTTCGATTTCTCAGCCGGTACCTACAACAGCTACCAGTTCGAGGTCAACGAGACCTGGATCGAGGCCATCAACGCCAACTATCACATCGGGATCGACGGCATCAGCCTGCCGCTCCTCGTCCTCTCGACATTCGTGATGGTGCTGGC
>DATDJH010000095.1:0-2787 GCA_036520635.1 Acidimicrobiia bacterium | reverse complement strand
ACTTCTTCCGATGGCTGGGCGGGATCCCGGTCGATCGCTCGAAACCAGGAGGGCTGGTGCAGCAGGTCATCGACGCGATCAATGCCTCCGATCGGATGATCCTGGTGATGGCCCCGGAAGGAACGAGGAAGGCTGCCCCCTTCTGGAAGTCCGGCTTTCTCCAGATCGCCGCGGGAGCCGATGTCCCGATCGTTCTCGCCTATGTCGACTACCCAAACAGACGTGTTGGCATGGGCCCGCTGGTCTCGTACGAGGGTGATCTGTCATCGTTCATGGATGAGCTCCGTCTGTTCTATGCCGACAAGGTGGGGCGCCACCCTGAGGGAAAGGGCCCGGTGGCGATTCGCGAGGAGATCGAAGCCTCCTAATCGGCCATCCGCTTGAGGGCGGATCGATCCACTTTCCCCAGGTGAGTCTGCGGCAGCCGCTCGACGAAGTAGACGCGGCGCGGGTGCTTGTACGGCTCGAGGTGTGCGAGCACCCAGTCGATCAGCTCCTGCTCCTCAACCTCATCGGCGACGACGAATGCGACCGGTTTGGACAAGCCGTCGGAATCGTTGACGACCACAACCGCACACTCCCTGACAGCTTCATGATCGAGGAGAGTCGACTCCACCTCCTGAGGTCGAAACCACTTGCCTTTCACCTTGATGGCGTCATCGGCTCGTCCCCGGTGAGTCACGTATCCGTCCTCGTCGATTGAGACCAGGTCGCCTCCGACGAACCACTCGCTGCGAAAGGCCTCAACCGTCCTTTCGGGATCCTCCCAATAGCCAGGTCCGAGAGACTGCCCCTTAACCCACAGACGGCCGACCTCGCCCGCAGGAACTTCGATTCCGTCCTCGTCGCACGCCTTGATCTCGAAGCCGGGGACCACCTTGCCAAGAGTCCCCGGGCGAACGTCACTGAGGGTGTTGGAGATGAAGATGTGCCACATCTCCGCGGTGCCCAGGCCATCGAGAAGCTCGACGCCGTATCGCTCTTTCCAGCGGTGGTAGAGCGTTTCCGGCAGTGCCTCGCCAGCCGTGGTCGCAAACCGAAGCGAACCCAGGTCAGCCTGCAGGGCAGCCGGATCGGACAGCAATTGATTCACGGCGGAAGGGACTGTCACGAGCACCGTGGCACGGTGCCTTCCGATGCGCTCGATGATCGCTTCAGGAGTAGGTGGCCCCGGAAACAACACTGCAGCGGCGCCGACCGAGAGTGGGAAGAAGAGATTCGATCCAGTGGCGTAGCCGAAAAAGAGCTTGGGCACCGCAATCGTGATGTCGTCTCCTGTAAGGCCCAAAGCACCCTGGCCATAGAGGCGGGTGGTATTGGCCAGACTGCGATGGCTTTGCGGCACCGCCTTCGGGGCCCCGGTCGTGCCCCCGGAAAAGAGCCAGAGGGCAGGATCCACGGCTGCGGTGTTGAAGGTGTCGATGCCGTCTCCCGACGGCTCCCAACCCCCGTCGATCGGCAACTCGCGCGGTTCCCACCCTGCCGAACCCGTTGCATCGCGGAATTGCTCGAGATGATCGACATGAACGATGGCAGCCGCGGCCCGGGAGGTCCTCACAATCGCCGCCATAGCCTCGACGGTCAGACCCGGATTGACCATGATCGCGACAGCACCTATGCGAAACACGCCAAACAGGGCGGCGACATAGGCCAGCCCGTCGGGGAGGATGATCAAGGTTCGGTCCTGATGTCCGACTCCGAGCTCGGCCAGCATCGCTCCCAATGCCGAGGCCGCTCGGTCCACTTCCTCATAGGTCACTGCGCGGTCGTCGAGAAGAAGGGCGATTGCGCTCCCCCGGCCCTCCTCGAGTCGATCCCGCAACAAGAATCGGTCCACGTTGAGACGCTCGGGCCACGTGTTCACGAGTGGCGAACCTAGTCGGCACTACGGTCCTAACCGGTGAGAACCGCTCTGATCACCGGGCCTTCGTCGGGGATCGGCCGCGCCACGGCCCTCTCCCTGTCCAGGCTTGGGCTTCACATCGTTGCCGCCGGCCGCTCTCGGGAAAGAACTCAGGCTTTGGTCGATCAGATCAGCATCGAGGGTGGGTCTGCCGAGTACCTCCATCTGGACCTTGCTTCGCTCACGTCGGTGCGGCAAGCCGCGGTGGCCTTTGTCCAGAGCGGACGCCCTCTGCACGTCCTGATCAACAATGCCGGCGTCGGCGCCGCCAACGGCGTGACCCAGGACGGGTTCGAGATTCATTGGGGTGTGAACCATCTCGGGCACTTCTTGCTGACCAACCAACTGGCGCCGGCACTGGTCGAGCGGTCACGGGTCGTCTCGGTTTCCAGTGACTGGCACTACCGAGCCCGAAACCTGCACCTGGATCGAGTGCGGGGACGGGGCTGGGTGCCATTCGGTCTCGGCTATTACGCCACGACCAAGACGGCCAACATCCTCTTCACCCGAGAACTGGCGCGCCGCCATCCCGAGTGGGAGTGCCACGCCGTGCACCCCGGCCTGACCAACACCAATCTGATTCCGTGGGGAGTGCGGTTGTTGGCGGGAGGAACGATGCTCACGCCTGAGGAAGCCGCCGACACTGTCGTGTGGTGCGCCACCTCAGATGAGGTGGCCGGTCAATCTGGCCTCTATTACGCCCGGCGTCAGATTCATCGGGCATCCCCACTCGCCACCGACGACGACCTGGCCGCCGAGCTGTGGGAGAGGTCGATGGAGTGGGTGAAGGGCTAGCTTCCCACCATGCCGGACCAGAACCTGTACTACGGCGATTACCTGCAACTCGACAAGCTTCTCTCCGCTCAAGCCCTCGAGAGCGAGCG
>DATDJH010000094.1:0-2995 GCA_036520635.1 Acidimicrobiia bacterium | reverse complement strand
ACTTCTGGGAAGACTCAGTGACCGTGGTGTTCAAGCCGGTCGAGAAGCCGAAGGATGAGCAAGAGCCGCCGAAGGACCACGAGGAGCAGCCGCCCAAGGATGAGGGCGGGGAAGAGGTCGAGTGGGAGTTCGTTGCCCATCAGGCCTATGGCGAATGCGTCGAGAGCCCACCGTTCGACGTGTTCTACGGGAAGGGCAAGCCCGGGTCTGTGATCCAGGTCCTGTCCGAGTACGGCAGTGGCGAAGTCGAGGTGAATGACGACGGCGGATGGGAGCTGAAGGTCTACTTCGAAGGGTCGCCGATCGGTCAGGGGATCCAGGTCAAGGTGCGTGACCAGTTCGAGCACAAAGCGATATTCGAGTTCACCCACATCGCAGCGGACTGACCAGCCAGGAGGCGCCCTTCCACCATCCACAGAGGGTGGGAGGGCGCACCGGCTTTCGCCTCTGACTCTCTTGAGTTGTGCCACAACTATGGCATAATCATGCCATGTCAAGAGTAAGGGTAAGTACCACGGTTGATGAAGGCCTGCTTCGCGCTGCGAGGCAGGCACGTTTACAGATGAATGATGCGGCCTTGATTGACGCAGCATTGACCGCCCTGTTGGCCGCCCACCAGGCGGAGGAGATCAACGCCGCGTACGTCGCATACGACAGCCATCCGCTCAATGAGCCCGACGAGTGGGGCGACCTCGAATCGTTTCGTGCCGCAGCTGGCTCGTCGTGATGGACCTTCCTATGAGGGGAGAGGTCTGGTGGTGCGAGTTGCCACAGATCTCACGCCGCCCGGTCGTGGTCCTGTCCCGAAACGCGGCGATTCCCAGGTTGCGTAGGGCCCTGGTGGCTCCCTGCACTACAACCGTCCGTGGGCTTCAGAGCGAAGTCGTTCTCGAGGCCGGCGAAGACCCGATCCCACAACGTTCGGCGGTCAACCTGGACTCAGTCGAAAGTGTGTCCATTGGCGCATTGACAACACGCCTGGGTCGACTCAGCGCCGAGCGGATGCATCAGGTCTGCTCGGCGCTGGCCGTCGCCGTCGACTGCTGATCACCTAGCCCGGCGGTCCCAACCCGAGGGGAGCTACCCTCCGACTTCTCGGACGGAAAGTGCCAGAACGATGGATGCAAGTCGGCTCGAATCGATTCCCCTCTTCGCCGACTTATCCCGCAAGGATCTCAAGGCTGTTGCCCGTCACGCCGACGAGGTCGACCTCCCGAGCGGGGCGAAGATCGTCGAGCAGGGTCGGCTTGCCTACGAGCTCTTTGTGGTTGAGAGCGGGACCGCCGACGTATTGATCGACGATCAGGTGATTGCCCAGATTGGCCCCGGGGACGTAGTCGGCGAGATCGGCGTCTTGAAGACCCACACCCGTACTGCGACTGTCGTTGCCACATCACCAGTCACCGCGATCGTGATCTATGGACCCGAGCTGACGGCGTTAACGGAATCCCTGCCAGGGGTCAGAGCAGAGCTCGAGCGTCTGATAGTCGAGCGCACCGGCTCGACCAGCTGACGACCCCCAGCGGTGTAGGGTCTCGCCACTACGACTTGGTGGAGGTTCATGTGAAGAGTTCTCGCTTGATCGCCTTGGTGGTGGCCCTATTCCTCATTGCAGCTTGCGGAGGTGCCAGCTCGGGCTCAAGCACAACCGCTCCACCAGACGTCGTTACCACCGGGGGAGCGGCGGCGACCACTGTTCCTGGCGACGCCACCACCGTTCCCAGCGAAGACGATCCCGGAGTGGCCAGTCTCGAAGATATGCCGGCCGAGTGTCTTCAGGCCTTTACTGATTTCCTGCAGGCGATCGAGCCCTACGTTGAGAACGTCGACTTCGAGAACTCGACCATGGCGGATCTCGAGGCAGTGTTCACCGAGATGGAGCCGATAATCACCCCCTTCGAAGAAGAGACCATCAACTGCCCCGACCTCGACATGTCTGAGGAAGAGAGTCTCGCAGCGATGAGGGAAATGGCCGAGCGTGACGCTCCCGGCACGGTCGCGTACTTCGCCTGGATCTCGGAATTCATGGTCGAAGGCGGCGCAGGAGGTGCGGAGATCTCTGGTGACTGCGAGACCGACATCGCGACCCTCCAGGGATATGTCGATCAGGGTGGGACCATGTCCGACCTGACCATGGGAGAGCTAGCCGCGGTAGGCGAGCTGATGTCCGCCCTTGGCACCGAGTGCTCATCTGAGCGCTTTCAGGAGTGGCTCACTCAGGAGGACGTCGCTGCATGGTCGGGCGGCTAGAAGCCACCGTCAGGTGGTGTAGATGTCCTCGAGCGCTTTGAGATAGCCGTCGGTAGCAGCGGCGTTGTGCTGTCGCCACAACTCGAGAAGGTCTGGCGGATCGCTCGACTGGATGTCGAGGGCGACCAGGGTTGGTCCAAGTAGCCGTCGTTGCTTCTCGATGAGAGCGAGCGGCGAAGACCCGGAGCGCTGCAGCAAGACCAGTTTGAGCTGAAACTCGATGCGCATGTCGCGGACGTGCCAGACGGGCTCTCCGAGCCACCTCTTCAATCGACGTTTGCCCGCAGGCGTCGCCTTGTGCACCAGGCGCTGTGGCCCGCCATCACCACGCTCGGAGTGGACAGGCGTGGCAAGACCAACGGACACCAATCGGTCGAGGGCGCGATACGTCAGTGGTCGCCGCACGGTGAGCACCCGGCCCACGGACCCTTTCGGAGCCAGATCGCGGGAGATGGCGAAGCCATGAGTCGGTCCTTCGGCGAGGACTCCGAGGACTGCGTATTCCGTTAGGGAAAGCTGTGGTTCTTCCACGGTGCAGAAAGGGTAGATACCTCAGGCCGCATGACGTATTCTCCCTGCGACTACCAACTAGTCACGATGAGAGTAATGGAGGCCTGATTCATGCGCAGATATCGACTGGCTTTGCTGGTCGCATTCGTCCTCACGATCGCGGCTTGTGGTTCATCGAGTGGAGACACCACCGCGGAGGCGGGGTTCGAGGGCGAGCTACTGGTCTCCGCCGCAG
>DATDJH010000093.1:0-2340 GCA_036520635.1 Acidimicrobiia bacterium | reverse complement strand
CCTCGGGGCGCGGCCGATCGACATGCATCTCAGCGGCCTGGAGGCAATGGGAGCGGAATTCGAGCTGGTGCATGGCGAGCTGGTGGGAAGGGTCGACGGCAGATTCAAGGGAACCGAGGTCGAGTTGCCCTTTCCCTCGGTTGGAGCCACTGAGACACTCCTCTTCGCCGGTGTCACCGCCGAGGGCGAGACGGTCATCGTCAATGCGGCGCGTGAGCCCGAGATCCAAGACTTGATCGACCAGCTCGTTGCAATGGGGGCTGACATCGAGGGTGGTGGTACTTCGTTGGTCACGGTCACGGGTGTAGACAGCCTCTCAGCGGTCGAGCACCGGGTTGTCCCTGATCGGCTGGAAGCCGGTACCTACGCCATCGCGGCGGCGATCACTGGAGGAGATGTCACCGTGACCGGTTGCTCCACCGCCGACCTCCGGATGGAGTTGATGAAGATCGAGGAGACCGGTGCGGAGGTCGAGCGTGGTGACGGCTGGCTCCGAGTCACCGGGCCGGAGCGCCCTACCCCGGTCGACTTTGCGACACTCCCGTTTCCAGGCTTTCACACCGACATGCATCCCCAAATGGTGGCGTTGCTCTCGGTTGCATCTGGAACCTCGGTTATCACCGAGAACCTTTACGACTCTCGTTTCCGGTATGTGGGCGAGCTGGCCCGGATGGGAGCCGACATCACGACCGAGTCCCAGCATGCGATCGTCCGCGGCGTTGAACAGCTGTCCGGGTGCCCGGTGCTGGCGCCCGATATCAGGGCGGGGGCGGCCCTCGTGCTCGCCGGTTTGCGTGCCGAGGGGACCACGTCTGTGGCAGAGGCCGAGCACATCGACCGCGGGTATGAGGACTTCACCGGACGCCTCCAGTCGCTGGGTGCCCGGATCTCGAGGAAATGACTCGATTGGGCCAGGGCCGGCGACACCGTAGAATCGGGAAGAGTTGACCCCAAGGACCGGTTCTACCTGACGATGACATCAACCACTCCAGTCACCATCACTTCATCCAGCGCGCCTGATCGGATCGAAATCGACCAGGAGAAGCTGGCAGAAACCCTCGAGTACATCCGTCCCGCGGTTCAGGCCGATGGCGGTGACTTGATCCTGCTCGGTACCGAGGGTGGGACCGTCAACATCCAAATGGTCGGGGCGTGTGGGGGTTGTCCACTGTCGATGATGACCCTGAAGGCCGGGATCGAGCGGATCCTGATCGACCGGGTCCCGGGTGTGGATGAGGTCAACGCCAGCGCCGATGCGCCCGCCTTAGAAGAGAACGTCGCATCAGCGGAGAGCGGCGGGATCACCCTTCCCGGCCATTTGATGGCCTCTCCCGACCTTATCTGACCGTTCTTTGATCCATCCCTGATCGGCTTATCCGTGTTGGTCGCGTCCGAATTGACCTCCAATCTCCGTCAGGGTGTGATCGGTCGGAGTAGCCTCACGGGCACGCTCGAGGAGCATCTGAGCCCCTTTGGAGGGCCGTCGTGGGCTGGGCATTAATGCTCCATTAGACAGGAGTTCAGATGACCCAGACCCTGCAAAGACCTACGACTGCTTTTGTCGGCGCCTCCTGGCTTGCCCTGCTCGTTGGGATGGCCGCGTTCCTGATTGGCCTGTCGAATGCGACCATGGACCTGAATGAGAAGGGTTATTACTTCACGATATTGATGTACGGCCTTTTTGCTGCGGTGTCGCTGCAGAAGTCGGTTCGTGACAGGTTGGAGGGGATCCCCGTCACTGGCATCTATTTCGGGCTCTGCTGGATGTCGGTTGGGCTGGCCGTCCTGCTTCCGACGATCGGTCTTTGGAATGCGGACCTAGCGAACAGCGAGAAGGGGTTCTACGCAATGTCATTTGTGTTGAGCTTGTTTGCTGCCGTTGCAGTGCAGAAGAACATTCGTGACGTGGCGATGGTTCGTGAAGAGCCTCAAGCGGAGTGGACCGACCCGGGAGAAGACTTCTAGGTTTCGGCTTAGGAGCCTGAGCGGTCTTTAGGCTCCTTCCGATGAGTTCGAAAGAGCTGATTGACCGCGTCCGATCCGGCGACAGGGCAGCCCTCGCACGCCTGGTTACCGCCATCGAATCGGGCGATCCAGATGCCATCGAGACCGTCGCCTCATCGGGCGAGGTCGCAGGATCAGCGAGAAGGATCGGGGTCACCGGGCCGCCCGGCGCGGGCAAGTCCACCCTGATCAGCGCCATGATCGGCGAACTGAGGTCACGAGGAGCTTCGGTGGCTGTCCTGGCGGTGGATCCCTCGAGCCCGCTCACGGGTGGTGCCTTGCTTGGCGATCGGATCAGGATGCAGGGACATGTCGACGATCCCGGTGTCTTCATTC